>JAHJWA010000404.1 GCA_018828205.1 Alphaproteobacteria bacterium | reverse complement strand
GACATGGCCTATATCATCGGCGATGCGGTGTTCACCGGCGACACCATGTTCATGCCCGATTACGGATCGGCGCGCGCGGATTTTCCCGGCGGCGATGCCCGCCAGCTCTATCGCTCGGTGCGCCGCCTGATGGCGCTGCCCGACAAGACGCGCGTGTTCCTGTGTCACGACTACAAGGCGCCCAACCGCGACCACTTCGTCTGGGAAACCACCATGCTCGCCGAGCGCGTGGGCAATGTCCATGTCCACGAGGGCGTCAGCGAGGAGGAATTCGTGACGATGCGGACCCAGCGCGACGCGACGCTGGACATGCCCCGGCTGATCCTGCCCTCGATCCAGGTCAATATCCGCGGCGGACACCTGCCCGAACCCGAGGAGAACGGGGTGCGCTACCTCAAACTCCCGATCGACCAGCTCTAGGAGGATGGCACCGATGGAAGCCCTGTCACCATGGGTCGCGATCGCGGGCGGCCTGCTGATCGGCACCGCCGCCGGCCTCCTGCTGCTGCTCTCCGGCCGCATCGCCGGGGTGAGCGGGATGGCGGCGCGAGCAGTCGGAATGGCCCGCGACGGCGCGCCCCGGCGGCAGGCGGTGGGGTTCATCCTCGGCCTCCCGCTGGGGGCGGCGCTGATCGCGCTGCTGGTGCGCGCACACGAGGTCGCGGTGACCTCGTCGTTGCCGCTGCTGATCGCCGGAGGTCTGCTGGTCGGCTTCGGCACCCGGCTGGGCAATGGCTGCACCAGCGGTCACGGGGTCTGCGGGATCGCGCGGCTGTCGCCGCGCTCGTTCGCCGCCACCGGGGTCTTCATGGCGAGCGCTGCACTGACCGTCTTCATCATCCGCCACGCGCTCGGAGGCTGAGATGCGCAAGTTTCTGCCCGGCCTGGTCGTCGGCGTCATCTTCGGTGCAGGCCTCGCCTTGTCCGACATGTTCAACCCCGCACGCGTGCTCGCCTTCCTCGATATCGCGGGCGCCTGGGACCCGACGCTGGCCTATGTCATGGGCTCGGCCCTGATCCCCTCCGCGATCGCCTATCGGATCCGCCAGCGGATGGCTCGGCCCCTGCTGGCCCCGGGTTTCGCCATTCCCGAAAACCGCCAGCTCGACCGACCGCTGCTGCTGGGCGGCGCGATGTTCGGCATCGGGTGGGGGCTGGTCGGGCTGTGTCCCGGCCCTGCGCTCGCCGGGCTTGTGCTCGGCACCTGGCAGATATGGCTCTTCGCCGCCGCGATGCTCGCCGGCATGCTGCTCCACCACTTCGTCACCCAAACCCGCGCGCCCGCGCACAGCCTAGGATAAAACCATGGAACTCAATCGCATTTCGGACCGGCTTACGGTCAGCCCGCAGATCGCGCCCGAGGACATCGCTGCGCTTGCGCGGGATGGCTTTACCGGCATCATCAACAATCGCCCCGAGCAGGAAACGCCAGAGCAGCCGCTCTCGAATGAGCTGGCGGCGGAAGCCAGCCGGCACGGGCTCGACTATTGGCACATTCCGGTCGTCCCCGGCGCGATGACCGATGCCGACGTTCGCGCTTTTGCCGCTGCACTGGCCGACGCAAAAGGCCCCGTTCTGGCCTTCTGCCGCACCGGGAAGCGCGCCTCGGCGCTCTGGGAGGCGGCGCAGGCGCTGCCTCGCTGACCCATCCTCTGACGCAGGAACACCGCCAATGCTCGACACCATCCAGTATCTGCTCGGCGCCGGATCAGGCGTGCTGGTGGGCTTCGTCCTCGGCCTGGTGGGGGGAGGAGGCTCGATCCTGGCGGTGCCGCTGATGGTCTATCTGGTCGGCGTCCCCAGCCCGCATGTCGCGATCGGCACCAGCGCGCTCGCGGTGGCGATCAACGCGCTCACCGGGCTGATCGCCCATATCCGCCGCGGCAATGTGAAATGGCGCTGCTCGCTGGTGTTCGCCGCCGCCGGGATTGCCGGCGCCTTCGGCGGCTCCACCGCAGGCAAGGCGATCGACGGCGACAAGCTGCTGTTCCTCTTTGCCCTGGTGATGAT
>JAHJWA010000403.1 GCA_018828205.1 Alphaproteobacteria bacterium | reverse complement strand
GCTGCGCTCGCGCAAGGCAGGCATGCGCGTTTCGAGGACCGAAAACTCGCGGGCCAGCTCGCGCGAGAACCGCCCGTCACCCACGAGTTGCGGCAGCTCGAGCGTGGCCGAGGCGATGAGGCGGGGCGCGCGTTGCCTGCCCGTATGCGGCCACAACGCCAGCCGCGAGGGCAGATGACGGGGCAGGGCCTGCTGCAGCCCCGGAGAAAGGCAGTCGATCGCCGACAGGTAGAGCGTCCCCCCCTTGGCGCGGTCGAGCCATTCCTCGGGCCTGCCGTCGGGATCTGTGCAGTCCACCGCAACGAAGGGCTTCTCAGCCTGCGGCCCGCAGCAATGGATCGCCGCCGCCGCCGCGAGCTTCTCGGTTCCGAACTCGCCCCGCAGCAGCACCGGCAGCGGGCTCGCCGCGGCCACCTCGATAAAGCGGTCGAGCTCGCGCATGGCCGCGCTCAGCCCGATCAGCCGCAACGGCTGTCCCAGGCGCCCCTGCGACCATTTCTCGAGCCGGTCGCGCATGACGAGGCGGCCGCATTGGCGCGCGAACGGATCGAGCAGATCGGTTGCGGCGCCGGCCATCACCCCCGATCTTGCGGGGCGAGGCTGCATCCAGCCCAGCGAGCGACCCGCGTAGGAGATCTCGTACCGGGGTTCCGGGGCGAGCGAACCGGCGGTGCCGGTCTCGACGAGCCTCCCCAATCGCGAATCCCAGTGCGAAGCCAATCCGCGATCCTGCCGCTCGACCGTCAGCAATCCGATATCGTCGAACTGCATGGCGAGGCTATCGAGCCGGCCATGCGTCACCAGTGCGCAGACGAGCGCCTCGAGCGTGGCGGGCAGATCGCGGGAGGATCGCCCGACGCTTTCGAACAGGCTTTCGCCAAAGCTCTCCCTGGTGAATGCCACCCGCCCTCCAACCGGCGCCCCCGGTGACAAATGGGGCGAGGTGCCTGCCGCGCGCAATCGCAGCGGTGTGGACAATGGAGCGTTTGCCCGCTCCTCCGCAGGGCATCGTGCGCCCAATCGCGCGCTTGCGGCATTCGCAATTTACCGCAGGAACGGAGATAATAGTCCAGTCCAGTCAGCCGCTTGCATAGGCCCGGCAGAAGACTTCGACCGCGCCGGCGATCCGCTCGCGGTCGCGCGCCGCGTTTTTGGGCATGCCGAAGCGGCGGTCGAGATCGCCCATGCCCTTGCACATCGCGGCGAATTGTTCGGCGGCCAGATCGGGATCGTCGATTGCCACCTCGCCCGCGGCGTTCATCGCGGCGAGCAGCGCGGCGAAGCCCGCCTTCATCCGGTGCGGCCCGGCGGCGAGGAAGGCTTCGCCGATCGCCGGCTCCTGCTCGGTCTCGGCGGCAATCCGGCGCTCGAACTGGACCATCTCGGGGCGCGAGAGAAAGGCCGACATCGCCTCGCCGATCGCGGTCAGCCGGCTCCGCAGATCGGCCCCCTCGGCGGGGGCGATGCGGAAGTGATCGCGCAGCCGCTCGCACTCCGCCTCGACCGCGGCGGTGAACAGCCCGCGCTTGTCGCCGAAGTGATTGTAGACCGTCACCTTGGATACGCCGGCGTCGGCGGCGACCTGCTCGATCGAGGTGGCGGCAAAGCCGGCATCGAAAAAACTGCGTCCGGCGGTCCGCAAAATCGCCTCGCGCTTGGCGAGATCGGTGGGTCGGCCCGGCTTGACGTCCTGGCTGCTTGACAAAGTGAACGGCTCCGTTCATTTAAACGCTGTCGTTCAGTAATGGCGGGTGCGGGCCGATCCGGCAAGCCCCCCATCAGGCAGGGGTAGTCCGAGGGATGCTCTGGATCGCGATCCGCATGCTGACCGGCGACAAGCAGAAATTCTATGGTCTGGTGTTCGGCATCGCCTTCTCGACGCTGCTGATCACCCAGCAGTTGACGATCTTCGTCAATCTGGTCGAGCGCGGCGCGAGCGGGGTCTACAACGTTCCCAGCGCCGATATCTGGGTGATGGACGAGGTCAGCCGCACCGCCGACGTCAATTTTTCCATGCCCGCGACCGCGCTCGACAAGGTGCGCAGCGTGCCGGGGGTCGAATGGGCGGTGCCGCATTTGCGCGCCAATGCCTCGGTGCGCAGCGGCGATGGCGATCTGGAAGGCGTGAGCGTGATCGGGGTCGACGATGCGACGCTGATCGGCCTGCCCAAGCGGATGACCCAGGGCAGCGCCGATGTTCTCTCGCAGCCCGACAGCGTGCTGATCGACGATGTCGGCACCACAAGAATGTTCGAGGCGGGGCAGAGCCCGATCGGCCAGCGGCTCGAACTCAACGACCAGCGCGCGGTCATCCTCGGTATCGCCGATGCGATCCCCAGCTTCACCAGCCAGGTCACGCTCTACACCAAATACAGCCGCGCGCTGAACTACGTGCCGGGCACCCGCAACCGGATGAGCTTCGTGCTGGTCGGTGCCGCCGACGGGGTGGCACCCGCGGATCTGGCCGCCCGCATAACCGAGCTGACCGGGCTGCGCGCCCGCACCCGCGACCAGTTTGCGCGGGACGGCGTAGATTTCATCATCCAGAACACCGGCATCCCGCTCAATTTCGGGATCACCGTGATGCTCGGCTTCATCGTCGGGGTGGCGATCGTCGGGCTGACCTTCAGCCTGTTCATCCGCGACAACAT
>JAHJWA010000402.1 GCA_018828205.1 Alphaproteobacteria bacterium | reverse complement strand
CGATGTTGACGATGTCGCCCTCCTTCAGCAGTTTCTCGCTGGGGATGCCGTGGCAGATGACGTGGTTGATCGAGATGCAACAGCTGTGCGCATAGCCGCGATAGCCCATGGTCGCGGGCACCGCGCCGCCGTCGAGCGTGAGTTCGCGCACCCTGTCGTCGATCGCCGCGGTGGATACGCCGGGCTGCACCATCGGCGCGATTTCGTCGAGGATGGACGCCGCGAGTTGGCCCGCGCGGCGCATGCCGGCAAAGCCTTCCTCGCCGTGAAGTTTGATCGTGCCGTCGCGAAGGACGGTCTCACTGCCGTCGATGGTCTGATATTCGGTCATGGCCGCGATGTAGCGACAGAGACGCGAAATTGCGAGGGTTTGCTGTGCCGGCTCAGTCCTGCGGACCGAGCGAGAAGGACCGCCGGTAGTTCCGCCGCACCGCATCGAGCAGCGCGGTGTCAACCGGCAGATCGAATTCATACGAGCCCTCGGCATAGGGTCCGGCGACATAGGGCATCACCAGGATCCCGATCCGGTCGAAGGTTTCGCCATTCGATGAGCCCAGCAGGACCGTGACCTCCTCGACCACGGGGCAGTCGCTGAAATAGTCGTCGGCATCGGGATCTACGGGTGCGCCACGCCGCTCGGCCCGTTCGGCATCGAGCATGGTGCAGAAGCGCCGCGCAATCGCGTTTTCGAAATTCTGCGGGCTGCGGAACAGATCGAGCGGATTGCGTGCGCCCCCCGTCTCCTTGTCCCACAGCAAGCTATCGAAACCGCTGTTGGGGTGCGCGCCGCCCGAATAGGTCGAGATCGTGCCCGAAAGGCTCAGCCAGCCGGGAATATCGGTCACCAGCTCCCATTCGCCCATGAAGCTGTGCGGGCGGAAGGGGTAATCGGCTTCGGCAGCGGCGGCGCGGTCCTCGGCAGCGTTCTCGACCAGTTCGGCGCGCGCGCTGTCGGCGCGGCGCTGCAGCACCGTGGCCAGCGCAGGGATCGAATTGGCTGCAACCGGCCAGGAATATTCGAACTCGTAATCCTCGGTGCTCTCCGCAATGGCGCGGCCTTCGCCCGCTTCGGTGCCCGGCGGCTGCGGCGGGGTTGCGGGGGCGCTGGCCTCGGCGGAAGCGCCCACCCGCTCCTCCATCTCGCTGGCATCCGAGCACGCAGCACTCGACAGGAGGGCCGCAATCAGGAACAGGCGCGGGTTCATTCGCATTCCTTTGCCACAGGCAAAACACAAAACAGGGACAGCCGCACAATGGCCGAAACCATCGACTTGATCCAGCCGGATCGCGGACAGGACGCGATTTCCATCCACCTTGTCGCGCGCGACGGGTTCGATGCTTGGGCGAAACAGCTCTCAGCCGGTCAGCGCAGCGCGCTCGCGGCGCAGAAGTTCGACGGCGGCGGCTATCAGACCGCGATCGTCCCCGGTGGCGATGGCTGGTTCGCGGTCGGCGGCGTGGCGAACCCCGCAGAACTGTCGAGCTGGTGCATGGCCAAGCTCGCCGAGGATTTACCCGCAGGCACCTATCGCCGAGCCGAGGGCGAGCCCGGGCCTGCGCTCCATGGCTGGCAGACCGCGCAATACACTTTCGAGCGCTATAAACAGCCCGACAAACCCACCGGCCCGCGGGTGCTTCTGACCACAGATGTAGGAAAGATCGACGCTGCAATCGCCGAGGCTCGCGCGGTGGGTGTGGTCCGCGACCTCGTCAATACTCCGGCCGAAGACATGGGCCCTGCCGCGCTGGAAGAACACGCCGAACGCCTCGCCAAGACCCATCAGGGCGACCTGAGTGTGGTGCGCGGCGATACGCTCGAGCAGGAATATCCGATGATCCATGCGGTGGGTCGCGCGGCGGCGCGCAAACATGCGCCGCGGCTGCTGCACCTCACCTGGGGCAAGGAGAGCGACCCCGTGCTGGCGATCGTCGGCAAGGGCGTGTGTTTCGATTCGGGCGGGCTCGACGTCAAATCCGCCAGCGGCATGAAGCTGATGAAGAAGGACATGGGCGGCGCGGCGCATGCGCTGGCGCTGGCCGGTCTGATCATGGGCGGCGGTCTCAAGGTAAGGCTGCACTGCCTTGTCCCCGCGGTCGAGAACGCGATCTCGAGCAATTCCTTCCGCCCTGGCGACGTGCTCGCCTCGCGCAAGGGGCTGACCGTCGAGATCGGCAACACCGATGCCGAAGGACGGCTGGTGCTGGGCGACGCGCTCACGCGCGTCAGCGAGGAAAACCCCGATCTGATCATCGATTTCGCCACGCTGACCGGCGCGGCGCGCGTCGCTTTGGGACCGGAATACCCCGCGCTGATGGCACGCCGCGACGCCACCGCGGACGCGCTGATCGCGGCGGGCCGCGCGCATGACGACGAACCCTGGCGGCTGCCGTTGCCCGAAGCCTATGCCGAATGGCTCAATTCGGACATCGCCGACACCAACAACGCGCATGTCAACGGCTTCGCCGGGGCCAGCGTGGCCGGCCTTTTCCTCGACAAATTCGTCGGCGAGGGGCTCGAATGGGCGCATTTCGACACCTTCGCCTGGCGTCCGGCGCCCAAGCCGGGGCGGCCCAAGGGCGGCGAGGCCTATGGGTTGCGCGCCGCCTGGCACATGCTGGCCGCGCGCTATGGCAAGGCCTAGCATGCGGCGCCTTCGTGTCGGCATCGTGCGTAACAAAGGCGTCATGCTTGCCGCGACGCATCCGCGCGGCTAAGCGCCCGCCATGCCCTCGACGAGGATCCCGACCGCGCTGTGAGCCAGCCTGCACCCTATGACCTGCCCGACGGCATCGTCGGGCTGACCGGTGCTGTCGAACGCCCCGCGCCGGGCACGCTGCCGCTGCGCGCCGATCTGGCGCATATCGCGCTCGCGCACCGCTTTCTCGCGGTGCATTACGTGATCCCGCAGATTCGCGCGATCGGCGCCTCGGACACGCCGCTGATGCTGGCGCCACGCGCGGATTCCGAACAGTTGGCAACTTTGGATGCAGGCAGCGCGATCGAAGCGCTCGACTGTTCGGGGGGCTGGTGCTGGGTGTGCCGCGGCCCCGAAGGCCCGAGCGGCTACATTCCCGCAGCAAGCCTGGCCCCCGATGGCGATGATGCCCCATAGCGTCTTCGTCGACGGCGCCGCTGGCACCACCGGGCTCGAGATTCTCGAGCGGCTGGCGGGGCGCGGCGGCGTCACGCTGATCGAACTCGACGAGAGCCGCCGCAAGGACGAGTCCGCGCGCCGCGAAGCGCTCAACGATGCCGATTTCGCGATCCTTTGCCTCCCCGACGAGGCTGCGCGGCAGGCAATGGAGCTGCTCGATCCCGCCGCGGGAACGCGGGTGATCGACGCCTCATCCGCGCATCGTACCACCGAGGGCTGGTGCTACGGCTTCCCCGAACTGGTCGGGCGCGGCCGCGTCGCCGAAGCGCGCCGGGTCAGCAATCCCGGCTGCTATCCGACCGGTTTTCTCGCCCTCGTCGCCCCGCTGGTGCGCGCCGGACTGCTGCCAGCCGACTGGCCCTATACGGTCAACGCCGTCAGCGGCTATTCGGGCGGCGGCAAAAGCCTGATCGAGCGCTTCGAGACGCCAAGGGCGCCGGCCTTTCGCGCCTATGGCTACGATATGGCGCACAAGCACGGACCCGAAATGAAGATGCATGCCGGGCTCGAGCACGGCGTGATTTTCGCGCCCGCCGTGGTCCCGGCCTATCGCGGCATGATCGTCGAGGTTCCGCTCCATCTCGGAGCGATGACGGGCGAACCGAGCGCCGAGGCGTTGCGCGCCGCGCTCGAGGATTTCTATGCGGACTCGCCGGTCGTCTCGGTTGATACCGGCAGCGTGCCGAGCGAGTTGAACCTGGAGGTGGACGCGCCGCCATCGGACGGCATGGAGCTGTTCGTCTTCGGCAACGCCGGCGGGTGGAACGCGCGGCTGGTCGCCCGGCTCGACAACCTCGGCAAGGGTGCCAGCGGGGCGGCGATCCAGTCGCTCAATCTGATGTGCGGCCTTCCCGAGACCACCGGCCTCAGGCTGCCCGCTGCCTGAATAGCAGGCATGCGCTGCCCAGCATTTGGGCAGCGCCCTCGGCATCGGCAATGCCGTTGCAATTGGCAGCTGTCGACTTTGCGAAACTTGCCCGAAACCGGCCTTGCGCGCGCGCTTCGATGCTCTAGGTTCGCCCGCGCGCTTGGCACGATTCTTGGAACGCCTGTCACGCGGCATTCGTAGGTAGGTCACAAAAGGGGACGACCAACACGTGAAAAAGATCGAGGCGATCATCAAGCCGTTCAAGCTGGACGAGGTGAAGGAGGCGCTGCACGAAGTCGGCGTCTCGGGCATCACCGTAACCGAAGCGAAGGGCTTCGGCCGCCAGAAGGGCCATACCGAGCTCTATCGCGGCGCCGAATATATGGTCGACTTCCTCCCCAAGGTGAAGCTCGAGGTTGTAGTCGCCGACGCCATTGCCGAGCGCACCGTCGAGGCGATCGCCAACGCCGCGCAAACCGGGCGGATCGGTGATGGCAAGATCTTCGTCTCGCCGATCGAGTCCGCGCTGCGCATCCGCACCGGCGAGCGCGACGACGACGCGATCTGAACCGAACCATTCCGGGGCCCCGCGCCCGATACGCAATTCAATCGATACGGAGAACACGACGATGGCAAGTGCAAGCGAGATCCTCAAACGGCTGACCGACGAAGACATCGACTGGCTCGACCTGCGCTTCACCGATCCCAAGGGCAAGTGGCACCATCTGACCATGGTCGCGCGCGCGCTCGACGAGGACATGCTCGAGGACGGGCTGATGTTCGACGGCTCCTCGATCGCCGGCTGGAAGGTGATCAACGAGAGCGACATGATCCTGAAACCCGATCTCGAGCGGGTCTATCTCGATCCCTTCGCCGCCGAGGCGACCATGATCGTGTTCTGCGACATCGTCGAACCCTCGACCGGCGACTGGTATTCGCGCGATCCGCGCACCACCGCCAAGCGCGCCGAGGCCTTTCTGGGTAATTCCGGGATCGGCGACACGATCTATGTCGGCCCGGAGGCCGAATTCTTCATGTTCGACGACGTCCGCTTCGAGGATGGCTATGCCGGTTCGGGCTTCACGCTCGACGATATCGAGCTGCCGACCAATTCGGGCCGCGAATACGAGAGCGGCAACATGGGCCACCGCCCGCGCGCCAAGGGTGGCTATTTCCCCGTTGCGCCCGTCGACTCGGCCACCGACATCCGCGGCGAGATGGTCGCTACCATGCTCGAGATGGGGCTGCCTTGCGACAAGCACCACCACGAGGTCGCCGCCGCGCAGCACGAGCTGGGCCTGACCTATTCGACGCTGGTCGAAACCGCCGACAACATGCAGATTTACAAATATGTCGTCCACCAGGTCGCGCATGCCTATGGCAAGACCGCGACCTTCATGCCCAAGCCGATCAAGGACGACAACGGCTCCGGCATGCACACGCATATGTCGATCTGGTCCGAGGGCAAGCCGACCTTCGCGGGCAATGAATACGCCGGCCTGTCGGAGAACTGCCTGTTCTTCATCGCCGGCGTGATCAAGCACGCCAAGGCGCTGAACGCCTTCACCAACCCCACCACCAACAGCTACAAGCGGCTGGTCCCGGGGTTCGAGGCGCCGGTGCTGCTCGCCTATTCGGCGCGCAACCGCTCGGCCTCGTGCCGCATCCCCTATGGTGCGGGCGAGAAGGCCAAGCGCGTCGAGTTTCGCTTCCCCGATGCGATGGCCAACCCCTATCTCGCCTATGCGGCGCTGCTGATGGCGGGTCTCGACGGGATCCAGAACAAGCTCCACCCGGGCGAGGCGATGGACAAGAATCTCTACGATCTGCCGCCCGCCGAACTGGCCGATGTGCCCACCGTCTGCGGAAGCCTGCGCGAGGCGCTCGAGGCGCTCGAGGCGGATCACGAATTCCTGCTCAAGGGCGATGTCTTCACCAAGGACCAGATCGACGCTTACGCGGAACTGAAATGGGAAGAAGTCATCCGCGTTGAGACCACGCCCTGTGCGGTAGAGTTCGACATGTATTACAGCGCCTGATAAGCGCGAGACTTCACCGAGGGGGGCGTCCGGAGCGATCCGGGCGCCCCTTCGGTTTTGGCGAGGGGCGCACCCGGTCTCAATTGGGACCGCGGGTCATCAATCCGCGACGTCCCGCCTGCCAGAAGGTGGCAAGCAGCAGGACCACCGAGAACATCGTCAGCCAATCGAGCGGCGCAGGCCCGGTCACGAAGCCTGTATGCGCCAGCATGGCCCAGCCGCCGCCAATCAGCAGCAGCAGGCTGAACGCGCTCGCCGTGGCATCGCGGTTGAGGTCGCGCTGCATCTCGTCGGTGAGCCGCTGCGCGATGGTCCCGAGCCATGTCGCAATGGCGAGCATAAGAACCGCCCCGCCCACGCTCAGAACCGGCGCCAGCGGCCCCACGGGGCCGGCGAGCGCCAGCAGGATCAGCGCGCCGCCCAGCAGCACCATGGCGACCGAGCTCGGCACCAGCATCCGCTTGCCTTCGCGCAACTCGTCGGCATCCTCGACATTGAGCAGCTTCGCTCCGACGCCTGGCCTTGCCGCGCCCAGTGCCACCACCAGCCCGGTGAGGATGTAGATCACCCCCACCAGTCCGGCGATCTCGCGCGAGACGCCCAGCCCTTCGACGGTGGAAAATTCGGCGAACTCGAGAAACCCCATCGTGGCGATAAACCCGCTGACCCCGCCCGCGGCAACAGGCAGCGCCAGCCGGCGAGCCAAGGATTTCTTGCGGGGAAGAGGCGCGGATGTTCGAGGTTGAGCAATCATTCTTCGGGCTCCCAGTGATCGATGAACAGGTCGGGCACCGCCACGCCGAACAGCCTGGCCATGCGCAGCGCCAGCGGCAGCGAGGGATCGTATTTGTCGGTCTCGACCGCGTTGATGGTCTGGCGCGAGACGCCGAGCCGGCGGGCAAGCTCGCCCTGACTCCAGCCCTGCCGCTCGCGATAGCCTTTCAACCGGTTTTCCAACGGCCCGCCTCCTGCCTGACAAGAGCTCTTTACTGTAAAGAACTCTTGTCAGTCAAGAGTTCTTGTCAGGTCGCTTGGGTTGGCGCGGACACATGGCGAAGGGGGGCGTCCCTTGTCTCGTCATTGCGAGCGAAGCGAAGCAATCCATAGACCGGCACCTTGGATTGCCGCGTCGCCTGCGGCTCCTCGCAATGACGAGCTATCTGACGGCGCATCATATCGCGTCCGTGTCGAGCGCGGTCGAGCCACGGTGGCCTGGTGCGGCGCAAAACGAAGGGATCGCGCAAAAACCATTTTCCTACACGCCATCATCCTGCCTATTTACCGCGCCTCGATTCGGCAGGAATGAGGCAGCAACATGCAGCGCAGGACGATTTTCGATGCGGTGCGCGCAATGCTCGGGCACGGGTTTCGCCAGGCGGAGGTCGCGGCTCTGGACCGCGCCATCAATGCGTCCCTCGGGGCAGAAACCGCCCCGCTGCGCACTCTAAGCGTTGAGGGCATCGCACTTATCAAGCGCTTCGAGGGCTGTGAGCGCAAGCGGGCCGACGGGTTGGTCGAGGCCTATCCGGACCCGGGCAGCGGCGGCGATCCCTGGACAATCGGCTGGGGTGCGACTGGTGCGGGGATCGGTCCCGGCACGGTCTGGACTCAAGCGCAGTGCGACGAGCGTCTGGCGCAGGATCTCATCCGCTACGCCGGCGATGTCGGGCGCTCGCTGGGCGCCTCTCCCACCAGTCAGGCACAGTTCGATGCGCTCGTCAGCTTTCACTACAACACCGGCGCATTGCCACGCTCGACGCTGCTTCGGCATCACCTGGCGGGCGATTGGCCTGCTGCAGCCGCCGAGTTCGGCCGCTGGAAGCACGCCGGCGGGCGGATCATGGCGGGTCTGGTCCGACGCCGCGCGGCCGAGGCCCGGCTTTACCTTGCGGGCAGCTGAACCCCCGGTTTCATGCGGGTCTGCGCGGCCCGGGTCTGGAACCGGCTGGCTCGCGCCACGTTGCATTTGCAACCAGGAGTTAACCGATGTTTAGAATCAGTCTGGGCGTGGCCGCGCTTGCGCTGGCCGCGTCGGGAACACTTGCCCAGAATACCAATGAGAATGCCAGTCAGAATACCAGTCGGAACGGGCCAGAGCAGCCGAGTAAAGCGCGGGTTGAGCGCGAAGGTGCCGAGCAGCAGAACGGTATCGGGCCGGAGGAGCGGCGAGGCGATGGCCGTGACGCCCGCGACGAGCCCGCAGGTGCCAACGAGCGATCCCGGCCCGCGGTCGATCTGCGTCCTTTGCACGACGACCAACCCGAGGCCCGGCGCGTGGTGGACGGCATTCTTTCAAGCCGCGAGCAAAGCGAGGCGCGGCGGCCCCCGCAACCCGCGGCTGGCCGGGCCGAAGCTGCCCCGCGGAGCGATTCACGTGCTGCAACCGGGCTAAGCGATTTGTTCTCGCGCCAGGGCACCGAGCGGGTGCTCCAACGCATGGTCTCGGGGCCGCTCGACCGCAGCGTTCGCATGCTCGCACGCTGCCCCCCCGGGCTTGCCAAGACCGGCGGCTGCCAGCCTGCGGGTCAATCGCGCTCGCCCGCGAGCCAGCGCGACAGCCTTCTCGGGCGCGCCTATTCGCCGCTGCTGTTCGGACTGACCGGCTTCGATCCCGGGCGATATCGCTACCGCGACGGGTATCTGATGCAGCTTGCCGAGGATAGCGGCGTGGCTGGCTATATCCCGCTGCTTGGCGGCGCGCTGGCGGCCGGCAATATCTGGCCCGGATCCTACGGCACAAAGAACGTCCCCCCCTATCTGGTCGATTTCTACAACCTCGGCCAGCCCGGTAGCTATCGCTACGCCGACTCCACGCTCTACCGCCTTGATCCGCAGAGCGCCGCGATCCAGTCGGTCGCCGCGTTGCTGACCGATGAGGAAGTCGCAGTCGGCGAACCCATGCCTGCAGGCTACGATGTCTACAACGTCCCCTACCCCTATCAGGGCCGCTACGCCGATTCCCCGGAAGCCGCCTATCGTTACGTCGATGGCTATGTGTACCGCCTCGATCCCAAGACGCGGTTGGTCAGCGACGCGATCGATCTTTTGACCTGATGCAGGAGCGCCCGATGACCCACACGATCCGAACCCTGCTCGGGAGCGCCTTGCTGCCCCTGGCGCTGGCGACCGCCGCCTGCGGCTCGGGCGAGGAAGAGCAACCGGCGCTGCTGACCACCGATGGCGAAACACTCAACCAGGCGATCGCGGGGCATCGCGAGCTCGGCACCATTTCCGAAGCGCTGTCCGTCGCTCAGCTGAACGAGGTGTTCGATGGTGCGGGCAGCTACACGGTGCTCGCCCCGACCGACGCCGCTTTCGACGCGCTGGGCGCGGATGCCGAGCAATTGCTGTCGTTCGAGGAGCGCCCGGTGCTGATCGGCCTGTTGCGCGAGCACGTGCTTCCCGGCCATGTCACCCCCACCGCGATCCTGGCGGCGATCGAGGCGGGCGGCGGCAGCGCGACCATGACCACGGTGGGCGGCGGCGCGGTGCGCTTCACGCTCGACGGAGAGACCATCGTCACGACCCACAGCAATGGCGCGAGCGCCCGCTTCACCGACGAAGCGGCCGAATCCGGCAATGGCGTGGTCGTGCCGATCGACGCAGTTCTTACCGTGCCCGATGCTGGCGCGGCGCCCGTCGATCAGTAATCGCGGCTGATCTCGGCAAGCACGCTTTCGCGGCCGATGGTCGAGATCGAGGCCAGCAGCGACAGCCAGCTGGTCACCCGGAACTCCACCTCGGTCGCCGAATAGCCCTGTCCGTCGGTGATGATCTCGACATAGAACCGACGACCGAAATTCTTGCCCAGCGCCACCGCGGTGCCGCGGTTGAGCGCCGGATCGGCGCCGACGATGCGCAGCCGGTCGAGCCCGATCGCGCTGCGCAGCTGGTTGATCGGGTCAAGGCCGCCTCCGCCGCGCAGGCTGGCCAGCGCCGCGCCCAGCTGAAGCGCATCGGTGGCTGAAAGCGTGGTGATTGAGCCGCCGAACAGCAGCCGGGCGAGGATTTCTTCTTCGGGCAGCGAGGGGTTGGACGAGAAGGTGATCTCGGGCTGCATGGCGTTGCCCGCCACCCGCACCTCGACATCGATGCCATTGGCTTGCGACACCGCGCGGATATCGATCCGCGGATCGATCGGTCCGTTGACGTCGAATTCGATCACCCCGCGTTCGAGCTCGAAGCGGGTGCCCGCGAAGCTGTAGCTGCCGCGGACGACGCGCGCCTCGCCACCGATCCGGGGCTCGTCGGTGGTGCCGCGCAGGATGATGTCCGCGCCCCATTCGCTGTCGAGCCCCATCCCGTCGACATCGATCCGGCTCGGGCCGCGGGCGTTGATGAGATAGCGCCACGGACGGCTCGCGGAGACGCGCGGCCCGGTATCCGACGGCAGGTTGATCTCGCGGGTGCTGATCCGCGGCAGTGCCATGTCGTCGCCTGCGGTACCGAGGCCCCAGCTCGCCCGGTTGATCGTGACGCGCCCAGCGATCGTCCCGCCCAGCCCGTCGGAAACGATCCGCAGCGGACCGGTGACGGTGGCGTCGAGTCCGTTGGCGTTGAGCAGCCGTGCATTGGTGGCGGAGGCTCGCAGATCGAGCGTCGGCCCGCGGGTCTCGAGGAAGCGTCCCTCGACCCGCTCGCCAAGCCCGGCGAGATCGACGATTCCGCTGCCCTTGACCGTGCCGCTTTCGCCGATGCGACCCGAGAAACTGGTCAGCCGCAACCGCGAGCCGGTGAAGCGGCCGCGCGCGCTGACATTGCGGATATCGGTGCCCGAAAGCGAGCTGCGCACCCGCAGATCGTCGCTGCTTACCGAGCCGCGCACCTGCGGGTTCGCGAGCGTGCCGCTCGCGTCGGCAGCGATCGCGACCGGGCCGGTGAGGTCGAAGGCATCGATCGCGGCGAGCCGCCACAGGCTCTCGGCCGCGCCCTCATAGCGCAATTGCGCAAACAGCCGCCCGGCGCGGATCCGCTCGAGCAGCATGCCCGATTGCGGCAGTTGGGTGATCAGCGCCTGAAGACGGCCCTGGCGGATATCCTCGTTGCCCAGCACCGCGCGGGTCTGCAACTGGTTGGCGGTCAGCGCCGCAACCAGCGAGAGATCGACCGGGCGGCTGGACAGCACCAGCCCGGATCGGGTCAGATCGTCGATCTTCACCCGCGCCTGCGCGCGCGGCAGGCCGTCCGGACCGAGCGAATAGTCGACCGCGCCCGAGATCGTGCCGCCGAGGCCCAGATCGGTGACGACGATATCGGCTAGCGACAGCGGCATGCCCGCCAACTTGAGATCGAAAGCGAGCTCGTCCCCGCCGAAACGGCCCGCGGCCACCACCGCGCCGTCGCCATAATCGAGCCTGGTCTGCTGCAATTCCCAGCCGCCATCCTCGAGCCGCGTCAGCACGGCGCGACCGGGCATGGAGACCGGCTTGCCGGCGAATTCGCCGCGCGCCGCGACCGTCACCCGGTCGGGGGTGATCCCCGCCTGGAGATCGAGCCGCAGGCTGCCGCCGCGGCGCCCGGCGACCGAAGCGTCGATCCGGCCGGTGCCGTCGGTGACCTCGCCCTGCGCGGCGAAGCGGCCGAGGAACAGCGTGCCATAGGTCAGCCCCGCCCCGCGGGCGCTGCCCGAGAAGGTCGAGCTGCCCTCGGCGATCAGCCCCTGCGCCCGGATATCGGCGCGGGCGATGCGGATCGGGGTGGCGCCGCCGAAGCTGGCGTTGCGCGCCCTCACATCGATGTCGAAGCCCTGCCCGCCACCGCGCGGTGCGAGCGCGATGGTCCCGTCGAGCCCGCCGCCGCTCAGCGCCAGATCGCCGGCGACCCCGCCGTCGAGCAGAGCGAGACTGCCGGTCACCTGCGAGTCCGAAACCGAGAGCCGTTCGATCTCGATCCGCACCGGTCCGCCGGCGGGGGCGACCAGCCCGAGCACGCCGTCGAACGGACCCAGCGTCGAGCCGCCCTGCGTCTCGATCCGAAAACCCTCGCCCAGCGGCGAGATCGCCACGCGGACGTCGGTGAGGCCTGCGGCCGGGAGCGGATTGGCGAAGACGAGCACCGCTTCGGGTCCGGCATCGGTGATCTGCGCTTCGACGGTGAAGGGACCGTAATCGACATGGCGACCGCTGCCCGCGACCGTGGTGCGGCCATCGGTCACCCGGCCATCGAGCCGCGCGGTGAGCTTGGCGGCATCGATCCGCATGTCCTGGAACACGATCGGCGTGCTCGATCCGATGCGGATTCCGCCGCGCACACGGATCGGGTCGCCCGCGAGATTGGCCAGCGTGGCGTTGGCCACCGGGGCGACCCGCGCATCGACATTGGCCGCGACGTTCCAGCTGCCCGGACCGATCGCGGCGGTGAAGCGCGCACCGCCATTGACCCCGCCGACATCGTCGAAGGCCAGCTGCCGGGCGCGGACGTCGCCCATCAGATTGTAGGTGCCCGCCCCCAGATCGCCCTGCAGCGCGAGCCGCGCATCGGCGGTGGGGAAGGAAAGTTCGAGATTGTCCGACAGCAGCCGGTCGCCCTGGAGCACCAGCAGGCCGCCTGCGCGCCCGCGCACCAGCCGCGGATCGAGCAGCTCGTTGCCGGTCGCGATTCGCTCGACGGAGGCGGCGAGCGGGACGGTCCAGCGGACGCCGTCGTAGGTGGCGAGCCCGCGCTGGGTCAGCCCCTCGATGCGGGTCTCGCCCGCGGTCAGCCGCCCGATTTCGAGCGTGTGTTCGATGGCGAGGTCGTTGAAGGCGCCATCGAGCGTGGCGATCACGCTGGTGTCGTCTAGGCGGAAGCCGTCGCCGAATACGGTCGGCTCGAGCAGCCGCGCGTCGAGCGCAAAATCGGAAATGCGGTTCTCGGCGAGATCGACCAGCCCGCGCGCGCTGCCCGTCAAGGCATCGCTGCGGAAGGCGTAGCTGCCGCGGATACGGCGTTCGGCGATCGTCGCCTGCGCCTTGAGCGACACCGTGCCGCCCGCCAACCGCGCGGGCAGGCCTTCAAGCAGGCCCTCGGGCCGCGCCTGTCCGACCAGCGAGAAGCGACCGCCGCGGTTGGTAAGCTTGAAGGCGCCGAGGCTCTCCTCCTCGCGATTGACTGCCAGCGCGCCATCCCAGCGATCCCAGCTGCCCTCGCCCGCTACCCGCGCGCGATAGGCCTCATTCGTCCCGAGCAGGCGCGAAATCGTGCCGCCCTGCGGCGCGCGGTAGTCGAGACCGAGATCGAACACGTCGTTATCGGGCGCCGCATCGACCAGCGCGGCGAAGCGGTCGGTACCCAGACCTCCGCGAGCGGTCATCTTTAGCCGCCGGTCGCGGACCTGGACCTCGGCGAGCAGGCTGAGCATCTCGGCGCGATCGCCGATGATCCCCTGCGCGAGCGTCAGCCGGTCGATCTCGAAGCGGTCGATCGCGATGTCGAAGCCCGGCAGGATCGGGCCATCCTCCTCGCTCGGCAGAAATTCGGGAATCCGGATCAGCGTCGCGCGGCGCCCGGTGAAGCTGTCGATATCGAGCGTGTTGTTGAGCCAGCCGCCGGGGTTCCAGTCCACCTCGGCGCGCGGGATGGTCATGAAGGGCCCTTGCGGATCGGACAGCACCACGTCGTGGAGCACCGCCGCGCCGTAGAGATT
>JAHJWA010000401.1 GCA_018828205.1 Alphaproteobacteria bacterium | reverse complement strand
CCACGACGCTGCCGAACCGTGCGCTGTTTCGCAGCGAGTTGGAAACGGCGCTGGAGCGGGCGCGGAACCGAGGGGACCAGCTTAGCCTGCTCTTGATCGATCTCGATCGCTTCAAGCACATCAACGATATGCTGGGTCACCAAATCGGTGATGCGGCCCTGTGCGCCTTTGCGACGCGGCTGGTATCCGCCTTCCCCATCGGGACAATGGTGGCCCGGCTCGGCGGTGACGAATTCGTGGTGATGCTGCCTGGTGTGGGCCGACTCGCGGCCGCCGGTCACGCGGCGCGCGCCTTGCAGGCGCTGGTCTATCCGTTTCGCGCCGGCGGACGCAATGTCGATCTGCGCGCCAGCATCGGCGTCAGCACCTTCCCTGATGACGGCAAGGCTTCGACCCAGCTGATCGGCAGCGCCGATCTGGCGCTCTACGCGGCCAAGAAAGGTGGCGGGAGCAGGGCCTGCGTCTACGAGCCGGCGCTTCGCTCGGAACAACTCGCACAGCTGGCGATGCTGCGGCATGCCAGAACGGCGATGAAGAACGACTGGATCGCCCCCTTCTATCAACCTCAGATATCGCTCGCAAGCGGACAGACCCGTGGCTTCGAGGCGCTGCTGCGCTGGCATCACCCGCGCGTCGGGCTGCAATATCCCGGCACCATCGCCTATGCCTTCGACGATCCCAGCACCGCGGGGGCACTGGGATCGATCGTCGCCGATGCCGCTCTGTCCGACATGAAGCGTTGGATCGATGCGGGGCTCTCGATCGGCAAGCTGGCGCTGAACGTCTCCGCTGCGGAGTTTCGCAATCCGGATTATGCCGAGGTCTTCCTGCTGCGGCTCGCCGCTCATGCGATGGCGCCCAGCCTGATCGAAATCGAGATCACCGAAACCGCCTTCCTCGATGCCGGGGCGAGGAATGTCATCACCGGGCTGCAATTGCTGCGCTCGGCGGGGGTCACGGTAGCGCTCGACGATTTCGGAACCGGATTTTCGTCGCTGTCGCATTTGCGCGACCTGCCGGTGGACACGATCAAGATTGACCAGACCTTCGTGCACGGGCTCGCCGACCGGACCAAGGACCGCTCAATCGTCGAAGCCGTGCTCATGCTCGGAACGGCGCTGGGAATGACGACCATCGCCGAAGGAGTGGAGACGGCGGGCCAGGCGGATTTCCTGGCCGAACGCGGCTGCACATTCGCGCAGGGCTTCTATTACGCCCCGGCCATCGATGCACCACACGCCGAAGCGTATCTCGCTCCCGGCTGAGTGGTTGAACAGATTGCATTCCTGCCGCCCGGGTCGAGCCCGCAGTTTCGCTATCCAAGCAAACCCGAACCCTTGAGAAAGAATTCGGTTCGCAATTCCAGCCGTTCCTGCGAGGGTTTGCCGGCCACGCCGTGACTGATCGCCTCTGTCTGCAAGTCGCTGATGATGAGGCCGAGGAAGATATCGGCCAGCATCTCGGGCTCGCCTTCCATCGCGATCCCCGCCTCGCTCCATGCCACGAATATCCGCTCCAGCGCCTGGCGGGTGCACATCGCGGTCGTCTCGAAGAACCGTCGTGCGAAGGTCGGATCCTCGATGCTGCGCGCGATCACGATCCGCACCAGCGCGACCTCGCTCGGGTCGAGCAGCCGCTGGTGCAGCTTTGCGGCGATGCGCCGCAGCGTCTCGGCCGGCGGTGCATCGGCAGCAGCGATTTCGTGGATCAGACTTTCCCCCGACCCGGCCTGGTCGAACACCACCGCATCGAGCAGCCCTTCCTTGTTGCCGAACAGCTTGTAGATCGTCGCCAGCGAGCCACCCGCGCGATCGACGATATGGCCCAGCGTCGTGCGCTCGAAACCCTGTTCGACGAACAGCGCCCGGGCCGATTCGACGATGGATTGACGGCGGCGGTCCAGCCGGTCGATTTCGGGTGCGGTTTCGATCATCATTGCAATGGTTTCACGAAATTCGCTTGCGCGCCATAGGTGTAATGATTATTACACCTTCGCACCTGCACAATTTTCCTCAGAAAGTCCGCTCGCGATGCGTTATGTAGCCGGCCTGCTTGCCAGCCTCCTGTTGGTTTCCTGCGCGAGCGAGGAGGAAGTTCCTCCGCCACAGGCGATCCCGGTGAAGACCATCACCATCGCCAGCGAGTCGATCCCCAATGTTATCGAACTGCCCGGTCGCGTCGAGCCGGTGCGCGAGGCGGAGGTGCGCGCGCGGGTCACCGGCATCGTCCAGGAACGCCTCTACGAGGAAGGCACCGACGTTTCGGCAGGCCAGCCACTGTTCCGCATCGATCCGCGCGAGTTGCGCGCCAGCTCCGCCCAGATCGAAGCCAGTCTCGATCGCGCCCGCGCCACCGCCGCCAATGCCCGCGCCGTGGTCGACCGCTATCGCCCGCTGGTGGAAGAGAACGCCATCAGCGGTCAGGAATACGACGCCGCCGTGGCCGCTTCTCGTGAAGCTGCGGCCAATGTCGCGCAGATCCGCGCGCAGCTCGAATCGGCCTCGCTCCAGCTCGGCTACACCACCGTCCGCGCGCCGATCGCTGGACGCGCCGGACGCGCGCAGGTGACCGAGGGGGCGCTGGTCAGCCAGGCCGAAGGCACTTTGATGACCGAGATCGAACAGATTTCGCCGGTCTATGTCAGCTTTGCGCAATCGGCGAGCGAAGTGCTCGCCATCCGGCGCGCCGTCGCTGCGGGCGAGCTCGATCTGGGTGAGGACGACCGGGTCGAGGTCCGGCTGACTTTCACGGACGGGACCGAATACCCGATCCGGGGCTATATCGACTTCCTCGCCTTCTCGGTCGACGAGGATACGGGCACCGTCGAATTGCGCGCCGAATTTCCCAATCCCACAGGGCTCCTCCTTCCCGGCGAATTCGTCCGCGCGCAGATCTACGCGGGGCAAGTGACCAGCGGGATCGCGGTGCCGCAGCGCGCCGTGACAGTGAACGAGAACGGCGGTTCGGTCTTCGTGATGAACCGCGAAGGGCTCGCCGAACTTCGCCCGGTGCAACTCGGCGCCATGGTCGATGGACGCTGGATAATCGAGGGGGGCCTGCGCCCCGGCGATGTGGTCATCGTCAGCAATCTGCAGAAAATCCGGCCCGGCGCGGCGGTCACCCGAGCCGACACGAAGACCGGTCGCGCGGCCCGCCCCCAGACCCCCGCAGCCGGGGGCCAGTAACCCATGGCGCGTTTCTTCATCGACAGGCCGATCTTCGCCTGGGTGATTTCGATAGGTATCCTGCTGGCTGGGATCATCGCGCTGCGCGCCCTGCCGATCGAGCAATACCCGCAGGTCGCACCGCCCTCGCTCACCATCAGCGTCGTCTATCCCGGCGCCGATGCCGAGACGCTCGAGCAGAACGTCACCCAGGTGATCGAGCAGCAGCTCAACGGCGTCGAGGGCTTCCTTTATATGTCGTCGAGCAGCGACTCGAACGGCACCGCGTCGATCACGCTGACCTTCGAGGCCGGGACCGATGTTGATGTCGCGCAGACCGAAGTGCAGAACCGGCTGAGCACGGTCGAGGCGCGTCTGCCCGAAGAAGTCCGCCGACAAGGCATCACCGTGCGGCAGGCCAATGATGGCTTCCTGATGATCGTGGCGCTGACCTCCGAATCGGGCAATTTGTCGACCACCGATCTTGGCAATATCGCGTCGAACCAGGTCGTGGACGAGCTGCGCCGCGTCCCTGGCGTCGGCGACGTCACGCTGTTCGGTTCGCAATACGCCATGCGCATCTGGCTCGATCCCGAAGCGCTCGCATCCTATCGGCTGTCGCCCAGCGACGTGCTCGGCGCGATCCGCGAGCAGAACAGCCAGACCGCCGGCGGCGCGCTTGGCACGCTGCCGATCGTCGACGGGCAGCAGATCAACGCCACCATCTCGACCGAGGGCCGTTTCACCACGGTCGAGGAATTCGAGAACATCATCCTGCGCGCCAGCTCGGGCGCAGCGGTGGTCCGGCTGGGTGAGGTCGCTCGGGTGGAAATCGGCGCGCAGAGCTACGCCACCTCCACCACGCTCAACGGTCAGCCGATGGCAGGCATGGCGGTCCAGCTGGCGACCGGCGCCAACGCGCTGGCCGCGGCGGAAGGCATTCGCGCGCGGATGGACGAAATCGGCGGCGGGCTTCCTGCCGATGTCGCCTGGTCGGTGCCCTACGATACCACCCCCTTCGTCCAGGCTTCGGTCGACGAGGTAGTCGTCACGCTGATCGAGGCTATGGTGCTCGTCTTCCTCGTGATGTTCCTGTTCTTGCAGAACTGGCGCGCGACACTGATCCCGACGCTGGTCGTGCCGATCGCGCTTGCAGGCGCATGCCTGGGCCTGTGGCTGTTCGGCTTTTCGATCAACGTGCTCTCGCTGTTCGGCATGGTGCTCGCGATCGGCATCCTTGTGGACGACGCCATCGTCGTGATCGAGAATGTCGAGCGGATCATGCGCGAAGAGGGTCTTCCCCCGCTCGAGGCGACCCGCAAGGCAATGGACCAGATCACCGGAGCGATCATCGGCATCACGCTGGTGCTGGTCGCGGTGTTCGTGCCGATGGCGTTCTTCCCGGGTTCGACGGGGGGAATCTATCGCCAATTCTCGGTCACGCTCGCGATCTCGATCTTCTTCTCGGCGCTGCTCGCGCTTTCACTGACACCCGCACTGTGCGCCACCTTCCTCAAGCCCATGGTGCATGGGCCCGACGAGGCCGATCCCGAAGCGATCCCGTCCGAGCCGCAGCCGCAACGAGCAGGCTGGCGCGGGCAGATCGATCAGTTGCGCAACCTCTCGGCGCGCGGGTTCGCCCGCTTCAACCGCTGGTTCGCCAATATGACCGGCAAATATAGCCGGGCTAACGACAGGATCCTTTCGCGTCCGCTGCGAACCTTCGCGATCTTCGTGGCGCTCTCGCTGGTGACGCTGCTGCTGTTCATGCGGCTGCCCACCGCCTTCCTTCCCAGCGAGGACCAGGGCTTTCTCATCACCGCGGTCCAGGCGCCCCCGGGCGCCACGGTCGAGCGCACCGACGAGGCGCTCGAGCCGATCACCAGCTATTGGATGGCGCAGGACGAGGTCGAGAGCTTGGTCGTGGTGCGCGGCTTCAGCTTCTTCGGCCAGGGCCAGAACAACGCGCTGATGTTTGCCTCGTTCAAGCCCTGGGACGAACGCGGCGGGGCCGAAAGCGGCGCCGAAGCGGTGCTGGGGCGCGCGATGGGGGCCTTCTCGCAGGTCGACGGAGCGACCGCCTTCGTTATCCAGCCGCCCGCGATCCAGTCGCTGGGACAGGCGAGCGGCTTCACGCTCAAGCTGCAGGATCGCGGCGGGCTCGGACGCGAGGCGCTCATCGACGCCCGCGATCAATTGCTCGGCAT
>JAHJWA010000400.1 GCA_018828205.1 Alphaproteobacteria bacterium | reverse complement strand
TGCTGTCGCGGGTGATGCGGCTGGCGCTGACCGACACGCTGCGCGAGGAGCTGGGCCAGACCTATTCGCCCGTGGTCGATTCCAGCCCGTCGGATATCTACCGCGGCTACGGGACCTTCAGCCTCGGCGCCGCGGTCGATGTCGCCCAGCTCGATGCCGCGGAGCAGGCCGTCGAGGAGGCCGTGCGCGCGATGATCCTCGAGGGCCCCTCCCCCGATATGGTCGAACGCGCGCGCCAGCCGATCCTCGAAGGGCTCGACAACCGGCTCAAGACCAACGCCGGCTGGATGGGCCTGGCCGCGCGCGCGCAGAGCCAGCCCGAGGATGTCCGCCGGTTTCTTGAGGCGAAGGAACGCCAGCTGGCGATCACGCCTGCGGAACTGCAGGCGCTCGCGGCCGAATATCTCGATCCCGCCAAGGCGGTGCGCGTCCGCGTCGTCCCCGAGACCGCTCCTGCGCCCAGCGCTTCCGAGTGACCCGCGCCCGATTGCAAAAACCCGGCGGCATCGGCATAGGCGCGGGCACGAGCTCAGCCGCATTCGAAAAAGGTTCGCCGCCCATGAAAATCCGCATCCATGTCAGCCTCAAGCCCGGCGTGCTCGATCCACAGGGACGCGCGGTGCACCATGCGCTCGACGGGCTGGGTTTTGCCGGCGTCGAAGACGTCCGCATCGGGCGGCTGATCGAACTCACCGTCGCGGACGACACCGGCGATGCCGATCTGGAAGCCATGTGCGAGAAGCTGCTCGCCAACACGGTGATCGAGAATTACCGCATCGAGAAAGTCGCACCATGAGCTTGCGCGCCGCGGTCGTCACCTTTCCCGGTTCCAATTGCGACCGCGACATGGCGGTGGCGCTGGAATCGGTGTCGGGCGAACAGCCGATCCGCGTGTGGCACGGCGACAGCGCGCTGCCCGAGCGGCTCGACTTCATCGCCCTGCCCGGCGGCTTTTCCTATGGCGACTACCTGCGGTCGGGCGCGATGGCGGCCAACAGCCCGATCATGCGCGAGGTCGCCGCGGCGGCGCAGCGCGGCGTGCCCGTGCTCGGCGTCTGCAACGGTTTCCAGGTGCTGACCGAGGCCGGCCTCCTGCCCGGCGCGCTGATGCGCAACGCCAGCCAGCACTTTATCTGCCGCACCGTCGATCTCACGGTCGCCAACCCCGATTCGCTGTTCACCCGCGGGCTCGAGGCGGGCCAGCGCCTGCGCATCCCGGTGGCGCATCACGACGGCAATTATTTCGCCGACGAGACCACGCTCGACCGGCTCGAGGGCGATGGCCGGGTGGCTTTCCGCTATGTCGAGAACTGCAACGGCTCGCGCCGCGACATTGCCGGGATCCTCAACGAGACCGGAACCGTGCTGGGGATGATGCCGCACCCCGAGCGCGCGGTCGATGCCGCGCATGGCGGGACCGACGGGCGCCGCATCTTCGAGAATGCGATCCGGGCGCTGGCGCACGCCTGAGGCGGCGCTCCGGCGCTATCGGATCACGCCAGCCGCCGCGCCTCCTCGCGCTCGAACACCCGGCGCGCTTCGGCGGCGGGCATCGGGCGGCCGAAGTGGTAGCCCTGGATCTTGTTGCAGCCCATCGAGCGGATCATCTCGGCTTCCTCGGCGGTCTCGACGCCTTCGGCGGTGGTGGTCATGCCCAGGCTGCGCGCCATCGCGACCACCGCATTGATGATCGCCAGGCTCTCGGCGCTGTCCTGCGAGGCACCCTGGACGAAGGTCTGGTCGACCTTGATGGTCGAGAAGCGCAGCTTGCGCAGATAGCCGAGCGAGGAATAGCCGGTGCCGAAATCGTCGAGCGCCACCGAGCAGCCCAGCGCCATCACCTGTTCCAGCGCCCGCCGCGCGACATTGGCATCGCGCAGGAAGATGCTCTCGGTGACCTCGATCTCGAGCCGTTCGGCAGGCAAGCCGCTGTGCGACAGCGCATGGACCACGCTGGTGACGAAATCGGGTTCGACCAATTGCTCGGGCGAGACGTTGACGTTGATCCCGATATGCCCCGGCCAGTTGGCCGCTTCGCAGCAGGCCTGCTGCATCACCCATTTGCCGATCGGGACGATCAGGCGGGTGTCCTCGGCCAGCGGGATGAACTTGCCCGGGCTGACCGCGCCGTGGACGTCGCTGTTCCAGCGCACCAGCGCCTCGAAGCTGACCAGCTCCTCGGTGTTGGCATCGACCACCGGCTGGTAGTTGAGCGACAGCTCGTCGTTCTTGAGCGCGTTGCGCAGCGAGAATTCGAGCTGGCGGCGTTCCTCTGCGGAGGCGTGCAGCGAGGGTTCGTATTCGCGGTATTCGCCGCCGCCCGAATCCTTGGCGCGGTAGAGCGAGAGGTCGGCGTTGCGCATCAATTCCTCGACCGAACGTCCGTCGCGCGGCCCGAAGGCGGCACCGATGCTCGCGCCGACATAGAGGATGTGCTGATCGACCTGATAGGGCTCGGAAAGATGCTCGATGATCGAATTCGCCACCTGCTCGACCTGCGAGCGGTCCGAGGCATCGCGGATCACCACGCCGAACTCGTCGCCGCCCAGCCGGCCGCAGATCTCGTTCTCGGTCATCAGGCTTTTGAGCCGGCCTGCGACCTGGCCCAGCAGTCGGTCGCCGGTCAGATGGCCGAGCGAATCATTGACCGCCTTGAAGCGGTCGAGATCGATCATCAGGAAGGCGCAGCGGGTGCGCCATTTCTCGGCATAGGCGATCGCATCGCCCAACGCCTCGTTGAGCATCAGCCGGTTGGGCAGCGCGGTGAGCGTGTCGAAACGCGCGAGATAGGCGATCTTCTCGGAGGATTCGCGCTGCGTGGTGACATCCGAACCCACCCCGCGGAAACCGGCATAGCTGCCGCTTTCGCTGAAGATCGAGGCGCCGGACAATTCCCACCAGCGGCGCTTGTCGTTGACCATCACCTCGACCACGAGGTTGGAGAAATTCTCGCGCTTCTTCAGCTTTTCCGCGAATTCGTGGAGGCTGGAAGGGAAGCGCCCGGTTTCCCAGGCGCTACCCGAAATCAGCTCGAGGAAGCTGCGGCCCTCGATATCGGCGAGCTCGCGCCCCAGCGCCACCGCGAGCCGCGGCGAGACCGAGCGCAACCGGCGCCGCGGGTCGAGTTCGAACAGCCAGTCGGCGTCGGAATCCTCATATTCGCGCAGCAGCAGCGAGACGACCTCGCTCTTCTCGTTCATGCCCAATTGCGCGATCCGCGCCGAGAGCGCGACGCGCGCGCCCTCGATCGTGCCCGAGGTCGCGGCCAGGCCGGTGGCGATCGCCACCGCGCCGAGCGCGGTCTCGCCCATCACGAAAAGCCCCGCAGCGGTGCCCAAGGCGGTCACTGCGCAAAACACCACCGTGCCCGCCGGGGCGCCGTAGCGCGACACCGCCGAGACCAGCAGCACCATGGCGGTAAAGCCCCAGGCCACCGCATTGGTCGCCGGATCGGCATAGGGCATGAACAGGAAGGCGGGGACCACCCAGACCGCGCCCTTGAGCGCGGCGTAGAGCGTATGGCGGCGGTATTCGTCGCGGGTGAAGATCCGCCGGTTGGCATCGCGCAGCGCCAGATCGAGCCGCGCGCCGTCGGCGGTGACCAGCACCACCACCACCGCCCACGCGCCCACGATCAGCGAGCCGACGAAGGGCTGGAACAGGAAGAAAAACAGCGCCGCGCCGGCGAGGTGAAGCGCGATCCGCATCGGCAGCCGCGCGGCGAGCAGCGCATATTGCGAACCCTGCAATTGCGACCAGTCACCCCCCACAGGCGATTTGACGCCCAGAACGATGGCCGCGCTCATGCCTTCGGCGAAATCGATCGGGGCGGTTTTCCGGTTTCTCACGGCACCGCGATTACGACGAAAAGGTTATGCGAGGGTAAAGGAAGCGGCGCGGTAGATTATCCAATTCGGATCCAAGTTTCGGAACCGATGGAAAAAAATTCCACCCGCCGCCCTTTGCGGCGCGCTATTCCACCGTCACCGATTTGGCGAGATTGCGCGGCTGGTCGACATCGGTGCCTTTGACGCAGGCCACGTGATAGGCGAGCAATTGCACCGGGATCGCATAGACCAGCGGCGCGATCAGCGGGTGGACCCGGGGCATTTCGATCGTGGCGATGCAGCCCTCGCCCGCCTGCGCCAGCCCCTCGGCATCGGAGATCAGCACCACCTGCCCGCCGCGCGCGCGGACCTCTTCCATGTTGGAGACGGTCTTCTCGAACAGCGGGCCCGAGGGGGCGAGCACCACCACCGGGACCTGGTCGTCGATCAGCGCGATCGGGCCGTGCTTCATCTCGCCCGCGGCATAGCCCTCGGCGTGGATATAGCTGATTTCCTTGAGCTTGAGCGCGCCTTCCAGCGCCAGCGGGAAGTCCGGCCCGCGGCCCAGATAGAGCACGTCGCGCGCGGGGGCGATGAGATGCGCCATCGCCGCGATATCCTCGTCGTGATCGAGCGCGGCGTTGAGCGAGGCGGGCGCCTCGAGCAGATGGGCGACCACCTCGGCCTCCTGCGCGCGGTCCATCAGCCCCTTCTTGACCGCCATATGCGCCGCCAATGCCGCGAGCACCGCGAGCTGGCAGGTGAAGGCCTTGGTCGAGGCGACCCCGATCTCGGGGCCGGCGTGGGTCGGGAGCAGCAGATCGGCCTCGCGCGCCATGGAGCTGGTGGGGACGTTGACCACCACCGCGATGGTCTGGCCCTGGGCCTTGCAATGCCGCAGCGCCGCGAGCGTGTCGGCGGTCTCGCCGCTCTGGCTGATGAACAGCGCGAGCCCGCCCTCTTCCAGAACCGGGTCGCGGTAGCGGAACTCGCTCGCGACATCGATATCGACGGGCACGCGGGCGAATTGTTCGAACCAGTATTTGGCGACCATCCCGGCGTAATAGGAGGTGCCGCAGGCGACGATGGTCACCCGGCGGATCGCCGACAGGTCGAAATCGAACTGCGGCAGCGCGATCGAATTGTCCGCCTGACGCAGATAGGAGCCCAGCGTCTGCGCGACCACGGTCGGCTGCTCGAAGATCTCCTTCTGCATGAAGTGGCGGTAATTGCCCTTTTCCACCGATGCGGCGGACGCGCCCGAAGTGGTCACCTCGCGCTCGACCGGCGCGTTCTCGGCATCGAAGATTTCGGCGCTGTCGCGGCGGACCACCACCCAGTCGCCCTCCTCGAGATAGGCGATCCGCTGCGTCAGCGGCGCCAGCGCCAGCGCGTCGGAGCCCAGATACATCTCCTCCTCGCCATAGCCCAGCACCAGCGGCGAGCCGCGGCGCGCGCCGATCAGCATGCCCGGATGGCTGCGGAAGGCGATCGCCAGCGCGAAGGCGCCGCGCAGCCGCGGCAGCACGGTCTGGACGGCATCCTGCGGGCTCGCCCCGCCCTCGACCTCGCGCGAGATCAGATGCGCGACCACTTCGGAATCGGTCTGGCTGGTGAAGCGGCGCCCGGCGGCGCGCAATTCCTCGCGCAATTCCTTGAAATTCTCGATGATGCCGTTGTGGACCAGCGCGACATGCTCGGTCGCATGCGGGTGGGCGTTGTCTTCGGTCGGCGCGCCGTGGGTGGCCCAGCGGGTGTGCGCGATGCCGATATCGCCCGGCGCCGGCCGCTCGGCCAGTTCGGCCACCAGATTGGCGAGCTTGCCCTGCGCGCGGCGCCGCACCAGATCGCCCGCATGGATCGTGCACAGCCCGGCGCTGTCGTAGCCGCGGTATTCCATCCGCCTGAGGCCATCGACCAGCCGGTCCGCAACCGATTCCCTGCCCACGATGCCGATAATGCCGCACATAGAATGATCCGCCTTCAGTCTCGAAAATACAATGCCCTGCCGCTCTAGCGGCTCTTGGGCCTTGCGCAATTATTTCGCCCGCCGGGGCGTGCTCCACCACAGGAACAGCCCTGCCCCGACCACGATCGCCGCGCCCGCCAGCGTCGGCGTATCGGGCACATCGCCGAAGATCAGATAGCCCAGCGTGGTCGCGACGATGATCTGGACATAGGTGGTCGGCGCGATGGTCGAGGCGCCCGCGCGCATGGTGCCCAGATAGGCGATCCAATGCGCCGCGCTGGCGGTGACCGCGACCAGCGCGCAGCGCGCCACCACCGTCCAGTCGGGCGGGCCGATTTCGAGCGAGGCGAGCGAACTGCGATCGCCGATCAGCGCGGCGACCACCAGAAACGGCGTCGCCCACAGCGCGATGAAGGCCTGCATCGACAGCGCGCTGCCCTGACCCGCGCTCGAGCGATTGGCCACCACCATCAGCGCGAAGAAGAAGGCCGAGGCGAGCGGCAGCAGCGCCACGATCCCCAGCTCGGCGAGATTGGGGCGCAGGATCAGCGCCACCCCGCCCAGCGCCACCAGCGAGACCAGCCACACCACCGGGCGGACCTTTTCGCCCAGCAGCGGCCCGCTGAACAGCGCCACGAAGATCGGCGAGACGAAGGCGATCGCCATCGCATCGGCGAGCGGCA
>JAHJWA010000399.1 GCA_018828205.1 Alphaproteobacteria bacterium | reverse complement strand
GCCCGCGGCTTTCGGCGCGAGCGCGGTGCTGGAAGAGGCCGCGGGCGAGAAAAGCTATTGGGCGGTGTCGCACCCGACAAGCAAACCCGATTTCCACCATGCCGATGGCTTGGCGCTTGCATTGACGCGAGAGAGCTAGGCCTTGTCGAAGGGGCCGTTGAGCTGGACGATCTTGCGGTTGAGCAGCGCCGCGAAGCTCACCCAGGCAATATAGGGCAGGTTGAGCCAGGCAGCGAGTTCGGAATAGGGTGCCAGGCCCACCACCAGCGCCAGCACCGAGAGCCACAGAAACACGACTTCGCGCAGCGCCCAGTCGGGCCGCTTGGCGACGAAGAACAGCGGCGACCAGGCGAGGTGAGCCACGAAGTTCACAGCGAACAGCACGCCGATCAGCATCCGGTCGTCCGGCTCTGGCGCATTGGTCCAGGCCAGGTAGAAGCTCCACCCGGCCAGCCCGAGGATCACCGTCCAGGCCGGGCCAAACAGCCAGTCCGGCGGCTGCCAGGCGGGCTTTTTCAGATTGCGGTACCAGTCGCCGATCTCGGTCAGGAGGCCGCCCGCGCCGCCCAGAACGATGGCCCAGGCGGCGCCGATGATCGCAGGGATCCACTCGATATCCATGATACAACAGCAAGCCTATGCCGCGCGGGTTCCCGCGTTGGAAAAACCTTTGCCTTTGTTGCCCCCTTGATACAACCGGGCGGCATGAAATTCGGTATCGACCGGCTGCTCGCCGACCCCGCCCTGCGCCGCCCCCTCGACGGCAAACGCGTCGCGCTCGTCGCGCATCCCGCCTCGGTGACGGCGGACCTCACGCATTCGCTCGACGCGCTGATCGCGGCCGGGGTGAATGTCACCAGCGCCTTCGGCCCGCAGCACGGGCTCAAGGGCGACAAGCAGGACAATATGGTCGAGACCGGGGACGAGACCGATCCCGTCTACGGCATTCCGGTGTTCAGCCTCTACGGCGAGGTCCGCCGCCCCACCGGGCAGATGATGTCGAGCGCCGACGTCTTCCTGTTCGACCTCCAGGACCTGGGGTGCCGGATCTACACCTTCGTCACCACGCTGCTCTATCTGCTCGAGGAAGCCGCAAGGCACGGCAAGGAAGTCTGGGTGCTCGACCGGCCCAATCCGGCGGGGCGCCCGGTCGAGGGGACGCTGCTCGTGCCGGGCCAGGAAAGCTTCGTCGGCGCGGCCGAGATGCCGATGCGGCACGGGCTGACGATGGGCGAGATGGGGCGCTGGTTCATCGAGCGCTTCGGGCTCGACGTCGCATACCGCGTGGTCGAGATGGAGGGCTGGCAGCCCACAGGAGCGGGCCACGGCTGGCCCGAGGACCGCATCTGGATCAACCCGTCGCCCAATGCCGCAAACGTCAACATGGCGCGCGCCTATGCGGGCACGGTCATGCTCGAAGGCACCAATCTGAGCGAGGGCCGGGGCACGACCCGCCCGCTCGAAGTGCTGTTCGGCGCGCCCGATCTCGACGCCGCGTCGGTTCTGGCGACCATGCGCAGGCTCGCGCCCGACTGGCTCGCGGGTTGCGCCCTGCGTCCCTGCTGGTTCACCCCGACCTTCCACAAGCATGCGGATCAGCTGTGCAGCGCGCTGATGATCCACGCTGAGGGGCCCTTTTATGACCACGCCGCTTTCCGGCCCTGGCGGCTGCAGGCGCTGGCCTTCAAGGCGATCCGCACGCTCCACCCCGATTACGATCTGTGGCGCGACTTTCCCTATGAGTACGAACTCGAACGGCTTGCCATCGATGTGATCAACGGCGGGCCGGCACTGCGCGAGTGGGTCGACGATTCCCAAGCGACCGCCGACGATCTCGAAGCCATCGCCGGACCGGACGAGGGGCACTGGCGCGAGCAGATCGCCCTGCACCTGATTTATCGCTGATCGGCGGTTGACGGCGCTGCCCGACTAGGGAAGGTTCGAACCTCAGCGACGGGCACACCCGCGCTTGGGAGAGGGTCGAACCATGGCGACAGCCGCACAATCCGCCACCACGCATAGCTCGCTCAGGGCCACCTTGTGGATCCTGCTGATCGTCTACATCTTCAATTTCATCGATCGCCAGATCGTCAACATTCTCGCCGAGCCGATCGCGCTCGAGCTGGGATTAAGCGACACCCAGATCGGGCTGATGACCGGGCTCGCCTTCGCGCTGTTCTACACCGCGCTGGGTCTGCCGATCGCGCGCTATTCGGACCGCGCCACCACCAACCGCCCGCGGCTGATCGCCATCGCGCTGACGACCTGGTCGGCGATGACCGCGCTGTGCGGGCTGGCGCAGAATTTCTACCAGCTGCTGCTCGCGCGGATCGGGGTCGGCGTCGGCGAGGCCGGCTGCACCCCGCCGGCGCATTCGCTGATCAGCGACCTCGTCCCGCCCGAAAAGCGCAGCTCGGCGCTCGCCTTCTATTCGCTCGGCAT
>JAHJWA010000398.1 GCA_018828205.1 Alphaproteobacteria bacterium | reverse complement strand
GCTCGCCCATCCAGGCATGGTATTCCCGGTACTTGGGATCCTCGGCGAGCAGATGCGCCTCCTCGGTGCGCGCACGCCAGTAATAGATCGCGTTGACGCAGAGCAGGCAGAAGACGTTGCGGATCGCATCGACCGGCGAACCGGTGGTGACCAGGAAGGGCATCACCGCGCACCACCAGAACAGGTTCTTCGAGACATAGGCGGGGTGGCGGGTGAAGCGGTAGGGCCCGTGGGTGATCACCCCGCGATAGGTGAGGTTGGAAAAGCGCAGGCCGAAGGCGAAGGTCGCCCAGGCGTAGATCGCGGTCAGGAACACCAGCCAGCCGGCCCAGCCCCATAGCAAGGCTTCGTTGCCAGCTAGCCAATAGGCCCAGTCACGGGTGTTGCTCTCGTAATTGAGCACCAGCCCGTTGCCGATGATCCCCCAGACGAAGGGCGGGTAGCAGATCAGCGCCGCGAGCCAGCCCGCGAGGAAGGGATTGCCGCTGCGGATATGCGCGTCGAGCGGGCGCATGGTGACGATATAGCCGATGGTGCCGATCTGGACGTCGATCACGAACATCAGCTGGAGCAGGATGACCGCGAGCTGCACCGGATCGCCGACGATCGCGCCGAAATCGGCGTTGACGATCGTAACGAAGCCTGGGGGCAGGATCGAGATCATGAAGGCGGCGAAGAAGCCCTTGATCAGCCAGGCGCGCCAGTGCTTCTTGACCTCCTCGAGCTCCCATTCGCCGCGCCCGCCGAGCAGCGCGCCGAAATGCCAGGCATGGTCGCGCGGCTCGACCAGCACGCGGTCGAGCCAGACGACATAGGGGATCGAAAGCAGCGCCAGCGGAAGGATGCTGACGCTCAGCACCGCCATCGCGAATTCGTAATTGCCGGTCCAGTACCAGCGCGCGACGCAATAGAGCCCGGCGATGATCGCCCAAGTGACCCACAGCCCCGCGATCTTGGTGATGCAGCGGGCAAGATCGGGCTTTCGGGTTCGCGCCAGCGACCAGTCGATCCCGGTGGAGGGGCGGTGGTGGACCTTGTCGACCAGCAGCGACCAGACCACCATCGGCAGGCAGGCGACCACCAGCCCGGTCAGAACCGCGTACGAGCCGTCCATCCGTGTGCGCGGGCCCGGCAGGTCGAAGGCGGTGCTGATCTCGGGCCAGTGGCGGCAGAAGGCGAACCAGGCGAGCAGGCTGACGACGCCGAGCACGCCGACCATGGGCGAAACATCGCTGACCGGGCGCGTCGCCGGAACCTCTTGTGTCGAAAGCGCGGTCATCTCCCGCGTTTCATAGCGAGAGAGTGGTTAACGCGGCGCAAAATTCGCGCCCGGCTCAGCGGAAGGCGGTGATCCGGCCGCTGTCGTCGAAGACGTAGAGCGTGTTGCCCGCCACAACGGGCGGCAGCGCGACCGGCTGCTCGAGATCGTGAAACAGCGTCGCCGAGCCTTCGCCCGCGCCGATCTTGTAGATCTGGCCTTCCGAATTGACCGTCCACAGATTGCCCCCGGCGAGCACCGGGCCCTGCCAGTAGATCGGGCCGTCGCGGTCTTCCATGTCGCGGAACTGCGGCAATTGGGTGAGCCAGCGCACCTTGCCGGTCGAGCGCGCGATGGCGAGCAGGCGAGCATCGTCGGTGAGCGTGAAGATCCACTCGCCCGCGATCGCGGGGGTCGAAATGCCGGCGAGGTTGAGTTCCCAGATCCGCTGCCCGGTCACCAGCTCATAGGCCGCCATCCGGCCGCCCTGCCCCAGCGCATAGACCCGGCCATTGTCGATGATCGGATCGGCATCGATATCGGTGAGCGACCCGACCGAGGTCGAGATGCTGGTCCGCGCGAGCGCGTCGGCCCACAGCGTGCGCCCGTTCTCGTAGCGATAGGCGACCAGCTCGCCCGAACTGTAGCCGGCGATGACGGTGCCCTGCCCCGCCGCCGGGGCGGCGACGCCGAAGACACCGGCCTGCGTCGCGGAAGCCGATTCCTGCCACTGCAGCTCGCCGTTCTGGGCATCGAGCGCGAAGATCTGGTTGTCCTGAGTCATCACGAAGACCGAACCGAAGGCGAGAGTCGGCGCGCCGCGCAGCGGGCCCGCAGGGCGGACCTTCCACAGCTCGTCGCCGGTGGCGGCATCCATCGCGAGGACCTCGCCCGCGCCGTTGGTACCGTAGAGACGGCCGTCGGCGAAGCTCACCCCGCCGCCGAAGGCGACGTCCTGAAGATCGTT
>JAHJWA010000397.1 GCA_018828205.1 Alphaproteobacteria bacterium | reverse complement strand
GCCGAGCCGCGCGCTGAGCTGCCCTTCTATGGCAGTCCAGTTAGGCCCCGCGACCGGAACGATGGCATCGAGCGTGACCGACCAATCGCCCACCCGAGTGGTGGTGCCGGGCTGAAGCGCGGCGAGGCGTTCCTCGGTGAAGGCGCTTTCGCTGGCCATGCCGAACAGCGCCACCGCGATCCCGAAATGCGCCACCACCATGCCCCAGGTGGCGATCGGGACGCGGATGAGCTTGCGCCCGCGCAGCGGCAGGAAGCTCGCCACCGCCAGCATCGCCGCCAACGCCAGTCCGAGCAGCGGTAGCAGCGCAACCTCGCCCAGCAGCGCGACCAACACCAGCCCTGCGAGCAGTATCGCTCCGAGCACCGCGACCTCGCGCGAGATGCGTGCGAAGCGGTCCCGCCGCCAGCGCAGCAGCGGTCCGACCGCCATCACCAGCAGCATCGGGATCACGAAGATCGCCCCGACCGGGTTGAAATAGGGCGGCCCCACCGAGACGCGGACATCGAAAGCTTCGGTCAGCAGCGGATAGAGCGTGCCGAGCAGCACGATGGCGAGGATCGCGCTCAGCATGACATTGTTGACCACCAGCGCGCCCTCGCGGCTGGCGATGGCGAAGCGCTTGCCTTCGGAGATCGTGCTGGCGCGCAGCGCGAACAGCAGCAGCGCGCCGCCGATATAGAGCGCCAGCAGCAGCAGGATGAAGGTCCCGCGCTCGGGGTCGACCGCGAAGGAGTGGACGCTGGTGAGGATGCCCGAGCGCACCAGGAAGGTGCCCAGCATGCTCATCGAGAAGGCGACCACGCCAAGCATGATGGTCCAGACGCGCAGCGCGTCGCGCGCGGCGAGCACGCTGGCCGAATGGAGCAGCGCGGTCGCGGCGAGCCAGGGCATCAGCGAGGCGTTCTCGACCGGGTCCCAGAACCACCAGCCGCCCCAGCCCAGCTCGTAATAGGCCCAGTAGGAGCCCGCGGTGATGCCCACGGTGAGAAACACCCAGGCCCCGAGGATCCAGGGGCGCATCGCACGGGCGAAGGCGGGGGTGACTTCGCGCGTGAGCAGCGCGCCGACCGCGAAGCTGAAGGCGATCGAGAGCCCGACATAGCCGAAATAGAGCGTCGGCGGGTGGAAGGCGAGGCCGATGTCCTGCAGCAGCGGGTTGAGCCCCATCCCCTGCGTTGCCGGCACGGGGAGCCGCTCGAAGGGGTTCGAGCTGAGCAGCAGGAAGGCGTAGAAGCCCAGCGCGACGAAGCCCTGCGCGGCGAGCGTCGCCTGCATGGTGCGGTCGGGCAGGCGGCGCTCGACCACCGCGATCAGCCCGCCCGCCAGCGCCATCACCGTGACCCACAGCAGCATCGAGCCCTCGTGATTGCCCCAGGTACCCGAGAGCTTGAACACCATCGGCTTCAAGGCATGCGAATTGCTGGCGACCAGCTTCACCGACAGATCGGTGATCGCGAAGACATAGAGCAGCGCGCAGAAGGACAGGCCCGCGAACACCCCCTGCACCACCGCCGCGGGGCGGATCAGGGCGCCGAGCGCGGTCGGCTGGCCCGCGCGCACCGCCAGGAAGCCCGCGATCGTCTGCAGCCCCGCCAGCGCGGCGGCGAGCCACAGGGCCGCCAGTCCGAGTTCTGCGATCATTCGAGCCCGACCGTGGTGTCTTCGGCCATTTCGGCGGCCTGCAGCTGGCTCATCCCCTCGAGCTCGCGGGGGACGTAATTCTCGTCGTGCTTGGCGAGCAGATTGTCGGCGACGAAGGTCCCGTCCGCGCCCAGCCGCCCTTCGGCGACCACGCCCGAGCCCTCGACGAAGAGATCGGGAGCGATGCCGGCAAAGCGCACCGGCACCCGCGCGCCGTCGCTGCCGGTGACCATGAAGCGCAGCGTGAAACCGTCGGCATCGGTGGCGAGCGAGCCGGCCTCGACCATGCCGCCCAGCCGCACCGCCTGACCGATCGCGGGCGGGTCGTCGCGCATCTGCTCGGGGAGGTAGAAATAGCTCGCCTGGCTGCGCAGCGCATAGGCCGCGAGCAGCCCCGCCGCGATCAGCGCGATCAGCGCGACCACGACCAGCACGAGCCGCTGGTGCTTGGGCTTGAGCGCACTCACCGGCCGCGCGTCCTGTCCCTTGTCCGGTCGCGGCGGCGTTCGGCGCGGCGCATCGCCAGCCACGCCCAGCCGGTCGTCGCAACGATCCCGAACACGCCCACCGCATAGGCGGCCAGGACGAAATCCCACTGGTCGAGCGCCTCGCGCATCATCGCGGGTCTCCCCCGGCATCCATCGCCTTGCGCCGCAGCCGTGCCTCGGCCTGCGCATCGGCGAGCAGCGTGCGCATCCGCATCAGCACGATCGCGCCGAACAGCAGCGAGAAGCCGAGCACCGCGACCAGCAGCGGCACCAGAAAGGCGGCGTCGATGCTGCTGCCCCCGGCGGTGATGCTGGGCGGCTGGTGGAGCGAGTTCCACCACACCACCGAGCGGTTGATGATCGGGATGTTGACCGCCCCCAGCAATCCGAAGATCGCCGGGATCCGCGGGCTCACCCCCTCGCGCTCGGCGGCCTGCGCCAGCGCGATATAGGCGAGGTAGAGAAACAGCAGCACCAGCATGCTGGTCAGCCGCCCGTCCCACACCCACCAGGTCCCCCAGGTCGGGCGCCCCCAGATCGAGCCGGTGATCAGGCACAAAGCGGTGAACACCAGCCCCGGCACCGCCGCGCCGCGCGCCGCCAGATTGGCGAGCGGATGGCGCCAGACCAGATAGGCGAGGCTCGACAGCGCGATCGCCGACCAGCCGCCCATCCCCAGCCAGGCGGTGGGCACGTGAAGGAACAGGATCCGGACCGTCTCGCCCATCAGCCGGTCGGGCGGAACGACGAAAAACCCCCACAGCAGCGCGCCGCTCGCGAGCACCAGCCCGCCCACCAGCAATAACGGGGTCAGCCAGCGGGCCAGCGACAGAAAGCGCTTGGGATTGGCGAAGCCATGCATCGGATTTCACCGTCTGACAGGCTCGCTCGCGGCATGCAAGCGCGCGGGTTAGCGCCCGATCAGCTTTTGCGCCATCCGGTCGGCGACCTGGTCGGAAGAGACGCCGGTGGCATCGCTTTCCTGCCAGATTTCCTCGAGTCGGCCGGGGATCTGCGCGAGCCGCTTGCGGACCTCGTTGATGTCGCAATCCTGCCCCTCGCGGCGGCTGAGATATTCCAGCGTCACGCTGATGATCCCGCCCGCGTTGATGACGTAATCGGGGGCGTAGAGAATGCCCCGGTCCGCCAGCAGCTGGCCGTGATGCGCGCGCGCCAGCTGGTTGTTCGCCCCGCCCGCGACGATCGCGCAATCGAGCCGGGCGATGCCCGCGTCGTCGAGCACCGCGCCCAGCGCATTGGGGCTGAAGACATCGCAGGTGACGCCCATGACCGCATCGGTCGAGCAGGTCTCGGCGTCGAGTTCGCGGGCGAGCTCCGCGACGCGGTCCTCGTGGATGTCCGCAAGCGTCAGCCGCGCGCCGTCCTTGGCGAGCAGCCGGGCGACCCCGCCGCCGACGCTGCCCGTGCCCTGGATCGCGATATGGACGCCCTCGACGCTGTCCTTGCCCAGCTTGTGGCGGACCGCAGCCCTGATCCCGTGATAGATTCCCATCGCGGTGAAGGGGCCGGGATCGCCGCCGGCGGCATCGGCGTCGTCATTGGGCAGACCCGAGACATATTGCGTGCGCTGGGCGACCAGCGCCATGTCGGCTTCGGAAATGCCGACATCCTCGGCGGTGACGTAGCGTCCGTGGAGCGCCTCGACCGCGTCGGCGAAGGCGGCGAGCATTTCGGGGGTCTTGGCCTTGCCCTCGTCGGCCAGTATCACGGCCTTGCCGCCCCCCATCGGCAGACCGGCCATGGCGTTCTTGTAGCTCATCCCGCGGCTCAGACGCAGCGCATCGCGGATCGCATCCTTGGGATCGGGATAGTGCCAGAAACGGGTACCGCCGGCGCCGGGGCCCAGATGGGTCGAGTGCAGCGCGATGATCGCGGTCAGGCCGGACTTGGGATCGCGGACCAGCTGGACCAGCTCGTGGTCGTCGTAATCCGCTTCGGTCCAGAATGCCGTCATATCGCTATCGATCCCGTCCAGAATAAAGCGCGGCCCGCGGGCCGTCGTCTCGTAGACGCGGCCCCACCGGGCTCGCGGATGGGGGGAAAATGGGGCGACCGAGGGGGCTCGAACCCCCGACCTCCGGTACCACAAACCGGCGCTCTAACCAACTGAGCTACGATCGCCACATGCCCCCGGGCCGGCCCTGTGCCGGGCCCGTGATGCGGGGCCTGTTACTGCGCTGAACCCCAGCGTCAAGCGGCTTGGGGTCGCGGCGCGTGCCTGTTGCACAAGGTGGGCGGGATGGGAAGGAAAAAAGGTGTCCGGACCCCGCCTGGCGCAATTATCTTGCCCGGGCCGATCCGCCCGTCTTGTTCGTGCCGCCAGGATCGATATGGGTCGCGGGGATGAATGCACCAGGCGAATCCTCGGCGGACCGGCTGCTCGCGCGCAGGGGCGTGCAGCGCGTGCCGACCGACAAGCTCGAACTGTTCCAACTGCGAAACTTCATCGATCTCGCGCTTTGCGCCGAACTGATCGCGATGATCGAGAGCAACCGGCGCCCCTCGACCATCGCCGATGACATTGGCGACCGCTATTTCCGCACCAGCGAGACCTGCGATCTCGCCCCCGATCATCCCGCGGTGCACGCGCTGGAAGAGCGGCTGCTCGCGCTGTCAGGGATCGATCCGGTGTACGGCGAGCCGGTCCAGGGCCAGCGCTACGATGTCGGGCAGGAGTTCAAGCCGCATTGCGACTGGTTCAACCCCCACGGCCAGGACTATCAGACCTATTGCGCGGTGGCGGGCCAGCGGACCTGGACCTTCATGGTCTATCTCAACGCGGTCGATGCCGGGGGCGCGACTCGCTTCAAGACCATCGGCAAGAGCTTCACCCCCGAGACGGGCAAGCTGGTGTGCTGGAACAACCGCCGCCCCGACCTGCGGCCCAACCCCAACACGCTTCATCACGGGATGAAGGTCCGCAGGGGCCGCAAATACGTGATCACCAAATGGTACCGCGAGATGCCCTATATCTGATCGATACGGGTCGCCGACAGCGGCCGCAGATGCGGAAAGGGCGGCCCCGTCGGACCGCCCTCCCTCACGACCTTGCGGCCGCAACTGGTGAACCCTGCCCGCGCCGGTGCGCGGGAGACAGGGATTATTTCTTGAGGCTGAGCCCGCCGAAGCGCTTGTTGAAGGCGGCAACGCGGCCACCTTCCTGAAGCTGCTGCTTGCCGCCGGTCCAGGCCGGGTGGCTGGTGGGGTCGATGTCGAGCGAGAGCGTGTCGCCTTCCTTGCCCCAGGTGGAGCGGGTCTGGAATTCGGTGCCATCGGTCATCTTGACCGTGATGGTGTGGTAATCGGGGTGGGTTTCGGCCTTCATGGCTCGTATCTCCAAGCGTGAGGACCGGTTCCGACCGGCCCCGCTGTGTGTCGGGAAGGCGCGCGTTTAGTTTGGCTTGGCGCGAAAGGCAACCGGAGTCTTTTGTTTCCGCAAGCCATCCGGCTTGCGATCTCCTCGCTCACGCTCCCTGCGGTCGCATCGCTGCGGGCGCGCGGTCGCGCTTGCACTCGCCTTCGGCGCGCGTTTTGGCGCCATCCGAAATCCGTGGCCTGGCGGCGGAGCACGGGGCCGTCAGGCCCCGCAAGGCCGACCGGCCGCCCGCAGGCCCGAAAGGGCCGAGGAAATCGCGCGCCGGAGGCGTGCGCAAAACAAAATCCCGAGGCTATGCCTCGGGAGGATCCGCGATCATCGCGGTGAATTCGACCTCGCAGGTGGTCTTGCCCTCGACGCTGGCCTTGCCCTTGAACTTATAGACCCGGCTGCGCTTCTGGGTGAACTCGACTTCCATCTCGAGCAGGCAACCGGGCGTCACCAGGGCGCGGAACTTGGCGTTCTCGATCCCCATGAAATAGACCAGCTTGCCCGAGCCGGCGAGGCCCAGCGTCTCGATCCCCAGGATCGCCGCGGCCTGCGCCAT
>JAHJWA010000396.1 GCA_018828205.1 Alphaproteobacteria bacterium | reverse complement strand
GCCCCTCTCGACACAGATTAGGACCGCGTCATGGCGAAGCCCGCAACCGTCAAGATCAAGCTCGTCTCGACCGCCGATACGGGCTTCTTCTACGTGACCCGCAAGAATCCGCGGAACACGACCGAAAAGATGTCCTTCCGCAAGTATGATCCCGTCGTGCGCAAGCATGTCGAGTTCAAGGAAGCCAAGATCAAGTAAGTCTGTGACTTGCTGAACGGCGGGAACGCACCGGGTTCAGTGACGGTTCAATGCTCCGCCTTCAATAACCGGAGCATGAAAACCATGTCCTCGCTTTTCGCATTCCCGATTCGCGCCGTTTCGGCACTCGCGCTCGCCGCGGCCCTACCGCTGGCGGCGGTCGTCGCTCCCGTTCCGGCTGAGGCCGCTGCGGGCGATCTCGACAAGGCGGTTGCCGCATTGCGCGGCATCTCCACGCTCAAGGCCGATTTCACCCAGACCGACCGCCAGGGCCGCACCATCGGCGGCGAGCTGACGCTCAAGCGTCCGGGCAAGATCCGTTTCGAATACGACAAGAGCGCGCAGATGCTGGTCGTCTCCAACGGCAGCTCGCTCTATCTGATCGATTATGAAGTCGATCAGGTCCAGCGCTGGCCGATCGCCAATTCGCCGCTCGGCGCACTGCTCGATCCCAACCGCGACGTGAAGCGCTTCGGCAAGCTGGTCTCGACCAGCCATCCCGATGTGGTGAGCGTCGAAGTGCGTGATCCCAAGCGGCCCGAATTCGGCGTGATCACGCTGATCTTCAACCGCGATGCGGCCTCGCCTGGCGGGTTGAAGCTGACCCACTGGGTTGCGCTTGATTCGCAGAACCATCGAACCGTCGTGCGCCTGCGCAACCACCGCTATGGCATGTCGGTCGCGGACAGCGCATTCCGCTTTTCGGATCCCCGCAAATCGTCCCGTCGCCCCGGCTGAACGGGTCGGCGCCCGGTTGCTCGCTGGGTGCGACCAACCGCGGCCGATCGTTCATTTTCGGTCAATCCGATCGGGGCTAATTCTAGTCACAGAGAGCGGCCGAAGACGGGTTTCCCCCCTGTTGCCCAAGCTTCAAAAAGCCGCTCTCGACTAGCGTGACGAACGCACAAGGAACTCTCGCGCCAATGCCCCCGGCGCGAGGGTTTTCCTTTGCGCGTCGTGGGTTTCCGCTTAGTCCGCCCAGCCATAGGCGGCACGGATGATGTCGTAGATCAGGTTCTGCTCGATCACACCCCGAACCCGCTGCGCTCCCGGACCGGTGGCATAGAGCGCGACATCCTCGCCAGCGTGGGTTTCCGAGCCCAGCGGGATGAGCGCCTGCTGGCGCGCGGCGGTGTCGGTCGCGGGGATCGGGCGTTCACCCGTCACCGCGCCCGGACCGTTGGCATAGCCCAGCGTGGTGTAGGGCTTGCCATCTGCCGCAAGGGTCGGATCGCCCCCGGCCGCGTCGGTCGCGCTGGGGGGCACCACGTGGCCGAGAATCGGGTTTCCGCGCTGCGGGTAGCCGGCGATCGTGAAGACATGGCTGTGGTCGGCGGTGACCATGATCATCGTCTCGGCCGGATCGGTGTTGTCGATCGCATATTGGATCGCGCGGGCGAACTCGACCGCTTCTTCCAGCGCATAACCGGCCTGTCCGGCGTGGTGGGCATGATCGATCCGGCCCCCCTCGACCATCAGGTAATAGCCCTCGGGATCGCTGCCGAGGCGCGCGATCGCGGCTGCTGTCAGATCGGTCAGCGTCGGCTCTGCAGTCTCGGCTGGGCGATCCACCATATAGGTCATGTGACTGTCCGAAAACAGGCCGAGCACCGGCCGATCGGCGGCCGCGGCTGCGAGTGAAGCGGCATCGTGGACGACGGTCCCGCCGGTGCGCGCGGCCCAGTCCGCCGGGAGGTTCGCGCTGGCCTCGCCACGGCGCCCCCCCATGGCATCGCCGAAGAAGCTTGCCCGGCCGCCGCCCAGCGCGACGTCGAAATCAGCCTCGGCGAGCTGGAGCGCGATGTCGCGGCAGTCAGGGCCACGCTGCGCCTGGGGTATGCCCGTGTCGTCCTCCCAGTCGCGGTCGGTGCTGCGGGCATAGACCGAGGCGGGGGTGGCGTGGGTGAGCCGCGTGGTGGTCACGATGCCGAGGGCAAGCCCGCGTTCTTTCACTTCCTCGCCCAGCAGCGGGAGCGGATGCTGCAAACCGGCGGCGCAATCGCCATTGGTGGCTTCCGGACCCACCCCCAACATCCCGATTCGCGTCTTTTGCCCCGAATGCATCGCTGTCGCGGTCCCGGCACTGTCGGGAACCTGGGCATTTGTGTTGTAGGTCTTCACCAGCGCGACGTTCTGAAAGGTATCGAACGGCAGAACATGCTCTTCGCCCTGCTTCCCCAGTTTCTGCCCGGCGTAGATCCGCGCCGCGGTGATGGTGGAAATCCCCATGCCGTCGCCGATGAACAGGATGACGTTCTTCGCCTGCTGCGGTTCTGCCGCCGCCGCGACGGGGACCGCGGCGGCCATGCCGTTTCCGCCCTCGTTCGCGGTGGTGCTGCAGGCACCAAGCGCAAGCGCAAGCGCGCCGGTGGTCATGCCGAGGGTCCGGGTGAAGGGCATCGCAATTCTCCTGTGGGTGTTCGTCCTGGCCCTTACGTGAAGCAGCCATGCGACGAAACGGTGAAACTTGCCGCGCCCGCCGGCTCCGCCTAAGCGACGGCCATGGTCTCGATCGTCACATGGAACATCAATTCGGTCCGCCTGCGGATGCCGATCGTCGAACGCTTTCTCAAGGAGCACGCGCCCGACATCCTGTGCCTGCAGGAAATCAAGTGCCAGGAACACCAGTTCCCCTACGACGCCTTCCGCGCGCTGGGCTACGAGCATTTCGCGGTTCATGGACAGAAGGGCTATCACGGGGTCGCCACCGTGGGCAAAATCCCGTTCCGCGACTTCTCGCGCCACGACTGGCAGGACAATGGCGAGGCGCGCCATGTCGGGGTCGAGCTGACCGATCCGGCGCATCAGGGGATGATCGTCGAGAACGTCTATGTCCCCGCGGGCGGCGATATTCCCGATCGCGAGCAGAATGTGAAATTCGGCCAGAAGCTCGATTTTCTCGAGCGGATGACGCGCTGGGCCGATGCGGTCGACCGGCCCACGCTGATCGTCGGCGATTTCAACATCGCCCCGCTCGAAAGCGATGTCTGGAACCACAAGCAATTGCTCAAGGTCGTCAGCCACACCCCGCTCGAGGTCGACACGCTGCAGCGCTTCATGGATGCGCATGGCTGGGCCGATATCGGCCGCCAGCACATCGCCGCGCCCGAGCGCTACTACAGCTGGTGGAGCTATCGCGCCAAGGACTGGCAGGCCAATGATCGCGGGCGCCGGCTCGACCATATGTGGGCGAGCCCGGACCTCGCCAAGCAGGCGGTGGCGCATTCGGTGCACGAGGACGCGCGCGGCTGGGAGAAGCCGTCGGATCACGTCCCGCTGATGACGGAGTTCGCTCTCTGAGCACAAGTCCCTCCCCGGCGCGCCGCGCCGCGCAGGCGGTCGATGCCTTGCGCCATGGCTGGCCGCTGCGGATCGGGCACGCGCCGCTGCTCCAGCCCGTCGAGACCGGCTATGGCGAAGACATGTGCGGCGATGCGATGCTGATCTCGGCCAGCCGCGCCGCCACGCTCAAGCTCGCCAACCAGCGCGAGGCAGCGGTGCCGGGCGAGCCGGTGCTGCTGCGCGGCGCCGAACCCTTCGACCTGCCCGCGGCGCTGGCGGTGGGCGATCCCGCGCTCGATCTCGCCAACCCGATGAAGGGCCCGTTCAAGGCGCTGGCGCTCGACTGGGAGAATGAGGCGCGCGCCGCTCTGGAACTGGCGCGGATCGCCGGCATCCTGCCCGCCTTCCTCGTCGATCCCGAAGGCGCGGGCGAAGCGGTAGCCCTCGACATCGGCGACCTGGCCGATTTCACCGACCCGTCGCGGCTGCGGATCGTCACCCGCGCGAAGCTGCCTGTCGCAGCCAGCGAGGACGCGCAGATCATTGCCTTTCGCAACACCGCCGACATGCGCGAGCACGTGGCGCTGGTGATCGGAAATCGCGACGGCGACCGCGTCCCGCTGGTCAGGCTGCATTCCGAATGTCTCACCGGCGACGTGCTCTCCAGCCGCAAATGCGATTGCGGGCCCCAGCTCGACGGCGCGCTGGCAGCGATGGCGCAGGAAGCGGCGCGGGGCGGCTGGGGGGGTGCTCCTCTACATGCGCCAGGAAGGCCGCGGGATCGGGCTGATCAACAAGCTGCGCGCCTACCGGCTGCAGGACCAGGGGTTCGACACGGTCGATGCCAACACCAGGCTGGGCCTCCCCGACGAGGCGCGCGACTTTCCCACCGCGGTGCGGATGCTCGAACTGCTGGGGATCGACGGGGTTCGGCTGATGACCAACAATCCTGCCAAGGTCGCCGCGCTCGAGGTACATGGCGTCGGGGTGACCGAGCGGGTGCCGCACGCGCTACCCGACAATCCGCACAACAGCCGCTATCTGGCGACCAAGCGCGACCGGGCGGGGCATTTGCTGCCCTGACCGCGTCTAGCGGCGCTCGAATTCCCTGAGGCCCGCGCCCAGCGTGTTGCTCTGGAGCTGCAGACTGTCGCCCGTCCAATCGGCCACGAAGGCCGTGTTGCGGCGCAGGTCCGGGACCAGACGCGCGTCGTTACCGGCGATGGTCAGACCGTCCGACGAAAACTCCGCGCCTTCCGCACCCACGGCGATGAAGGCCGACCAGTTTTCCTTGTCGCGGCCCTGGACGAACCAGTTACCCGCAATGGTCCCGCTGCCGCCATTGGGCAGGTCGATCATGTAATTGGTCGCCCGGCCACCGGCATCGTCGAAGCTGGAGTCCTCGACCACCGTGCGCGCGGCGCGCGATTTGAGGTAATGGCCGCCGGTGCCCTGCTCGAAACGGCTGCGGGTGACCGCGGTTTCGGCGATGGCCCCGGTGTAGATCGAATGCGCGCAGCCGCCGTCGCCCTCGCAGGTGCCCAGCCGGGTGAAGGTGGATTTGTCGACGCGCAGGCGGATGTCGTCGCCCGCATGGGTGAGAATGCCCTGCTCGCTGTCGCGGAACCAGCTCTGCGTCACCGCCAGTTCGCCGCGTTGCAGGCGAATGCCCGCGCCGTTGCGGTCGGGCACCGAGATCTCGGCGAAGACCAGGCCGATCACCGTCGCTGCCTCGCCATCGAGCACCAGCGCCGCCTTGTCTTCGCAGGCCCGCCCCGCCAGCGTGGCGGTGCCCAATTCGCGCGCGCGATAGGTGATCCGGCCCGCTTCCTGCACCGCGCATTGATTGTAGGTGCCCGGCGCGAACAGGATCGTCCCGCTGCCGGTACCGATCGCATCGACCGCGTCCTGCAGTTCCGCGAAGCCCTGGCCGTTCTCGGCAATCGTGAAGGGCGCGGCGCCCGGCTGGGCCAGCAAGGCCGCCACGGGAATGGCCGCGACCGCGAGCGCCGCAAGCGCACCCACCGCCCAAAGCGAGGGGCGCGAGCAGGTAG
>JAHJWA010000395.1 GCA_018828205.1 Alphaproteobacteria bacterium | reverse complement strand
CTTGCCGCGCTGGTCGATCTCGAGGACCTTGACCTTGACCGCCTGGCCCTCCGACACGACGTCGGTCGGCTTCTCGACGCGCTCGTTCTTCATTTCGGAAACGTGGACGAGACCGTCCTTGCCACCCATGAAGTTCACGAAGGCGCCGAAATCGACGATGTTGACGACCTTGCCATCGTAGATCTTGCCGACTTCCGCTTCCTCGACGATGCCGAGGATCCACTTGCGGGCTGCCTCGATCTCATCGACGTTCGAGGAGCTGATCTTGATCATGCCCTCGTCGTCGATATCGACCTTGGCACCGGTCTCGGCGACGATCTCGCGGATCACCTTGCCGCCCGTGCCAATGACGTCGCGGATCTTCGACTTGTCGATCTGCAGCGTCTCGATGCGCGGAGCATGCTTGCTGACTTCGCCGCGGGCGGTGCCCAGCGCCTTGGTCATCTCGCCCAGGATGTGCGTACGACCGGCCTTGGCCTGCTCGAGCGCCTTGGCCATGATTTCCTGCGTGATGCCGGCGACCTTGATGTCCATCTGCATGGTGGTGATGCCCGCTTCGGTGCCGGCGACCTTGAAGTCCATGTCGCCCAGGTGATCCTCGTCGCCGAGGATGTCGCTGAGCACGGCGAACTGGTCGCCTTCCAGGATCAGGCCCATCGCGATGCCCGAAACCGGACGTTCGATCGGAACGCCGGCATCCATCATGCTGAGGCAGCCGCCGCAGACCGTCGCCATCGAGCTCGAGCCGTTGGACTCGGTGATGTCGGACAGGACGCGGATCGTGTAGGGGAAGTCCTCACGCGAGGGCAGAACCGGGTGCAGAGCGCGCCAGGCGAGCTTGCCATGGCCGATCTCGCGGCGGTTCGAACCGCCGAACCGGCCCACTTCGCCGACCGAATAGGGCGGGAAGTTGTAGTGCAGCATGAAGCTTTCGTAGGACAGGCCGCTGAGCCCGTCGATCATCTGCTCGGAATCCTTGGTGCCCAGCGTGGTGGTGCAGATCGCCTGCGTCTCGCCGCGAGTGAACAGCGAGGAACCATGCGTGCGCGGCAGGAAGCCGACCATCGCCTCGATCGGGCGAACCTGATCGACCGCACGGCCGTCGATCCGCTTGCCGTCCTTGAGGATCGCCTTGCGGACGATGTCGCTTTCGAGCTTCTTCACCAGCTTGAGCTTGCCGAGATATTCGGCCGGATCGGAGTGATCCAGGCTCTCGTAATGCGCGCGCGCCTTGGCACGGGCATCGGCAATCGCGTTCTGGCGCTGCTGCTTGTCGGTGAGCTTGTAGGCCGCATCGATATCGGCGCCGATCAGCCCGCGCAGCTCGTCGAGCGTCGCGGTCTTGTCTTCGACCGGATCGAGATCCCAGGGATCCTTGGCGGCCAGTTCGGCCAGATCGACGATCGCCTTGATGACCTTGCGGTTCTCGTCATGCGCGAACATCACCGCGCCGAGCATTTCCTCTTCGGTCAGCTCCTTGGCTTCGGATTCGACCATCATCACCGCGTCATGCGTGGCGGCGACGATCAGATCTAGACGTCCGTCTTCAAGCGTCGAAGCCTGCGCCGGGTTGAGCGTGTATTCGCCATCGACCATGCCGACACGGCAGCCCGAGATCGGGCCCATGAAGGGCAGACCCGAGATGGTCAGCGCGGCAGAAGCGGCGATCATCGCGACGATATCGGGCTCGGTCTCGCCGTCATACGACAGGACCTGGCAGATCACGTTGATCTCGTTGTAGAAACCTTCGGGGAACAGCGGACGGACCGGACGGTCGATGAGCCGGCTGGTGAGCGTTTCCTTCTCGGTGGCGCCGCGTTCGCGCTTGAAGAAGCCGCCCGGGATGCGCCCGGCGGCGGAGAATTTTTCCTGATAATGGACGGTGAGCGGGAAGAAATCCTGCCCTTCCTTCAGGCTGCGGGCGGCGGTCACGGCGCAAAGCACCACGGTTTCGCCATAGGTGGCCAGCACGGCGCCGTCGGCCTGACGCGCGATGTGGCCGGTTTTCAGCGTGAGGGTCTTTCCGCCCCACTCCAGTTCTACTTTGTTGATGTCGAACATTTGAATTCCTTCTGATCCCGCCTGCCATATTGCAGCGCGGGGCCTACATTGTCCGGGGATGCCGTCCCGGTCCGGTTCGGGGCATTGGTCAGCCCCGGGGCGCGCGGGCCGGATGCCCCCGCGCCGATAAGCGAAAGGGCGGCCCTTTATGGGAGCCGCCCTTCCACGAAACTCTTATTTTCTCAGACCCAGTTTCTGGATCAGCGAATTGTACCGCTCGACGTCTTTCCTCTTGAGGTAGGCGAGCAGGTTACGGCGCTTGTTGACCATCATCAGCAGACCACGACGCGAATGATTGTCCTTGTGGTGGCCCTTGAAGTGACCGGTCAGGTTCTTGATGCGCTCGGTCAGGATCGCGACCTGGACTTCCGGCGAACCGGTGTCGCCCTCGGCCTGGGCGTTGTCCTTGATGATTTCCTGTTTCTTTTCGGCGGTAACCGTCATGCATTCTACTCCGCGACATCGGATGTGTTGAAACCCCGGACGACCTTGGCCGTCCCTCCGACGATCTCCAGCAGCGCGACCGGAATATCCTCCAGCTTTGCGAAATAGAGCCCGTCTTTGTGGGGCATTCCCGAAATCACCCGGCCCTGGCGGACCGCCTGCGCGCTATCGGGGTCGAGGGAAAGGGCCGGGATGTCGTCCAGCCCCGCCTCAAGCGGCAGAAGCGATTGGTGAAGTGGCGCGCCCTTACCGATTTCGTTCAGAGAGTCCAGCGAAATCGCCTGGTTCTCGGTGAAGGGTCCGGCTTTCGAGCGCCTGAGATAGGTGACGTGGCCGACCGTGCCGAGCGCGCGCGCGATGTCGCGCGCCAGCGAGCGGATATAGGTTCCCTTGCTGACATGCGCGACCAGCGTGACGCTGTCGGCGAGCTCGAGCGGCGCGCCCGGATCGTAGGGGTCGGGGCGGCCGGTGGTGGTGGCGAAGGTGCTGGTCAGATCGGCCGCCTTCGGCGCTTCACCCGCATCGCGAAACAACGACAATTCGTGGATCGTCACCCGCCGCGGCGTCATCTCGACCTCTTCGCCCGCGCGGGCGCGGTCGTAGGCCCGCCTGCCGTCGATCTTGAGCGCCGAATAGGTCGGCGGCAGCTGTTCGATCTCGCCGGTGAAGTGCTCCAGCACCGCAGCCACCGCCAGCATCGGCGGGCGCCGGTCGGAGCGTTCGACCACCTCGCCCTCGGTATCGAGCGTGTCGGTCTCCTCGCCGAACTGAATGGTGAATTCATAGACCTTGCTGGCATCGAGCATCCGCCCGGCAAGCTTGGTCGCCTCCCCCAGCGCGATGGGCAGCACGCCCTCGGCGAGCGGGTCGAGCGTGCCGCCGTGACCGACCTTGGTCTTGGCATAGCCCGCCTCGCGCAGCACGCGCTTGACCGCGCCCACCGCCTGGGTCGAGCCGAGCCCGCGCGGCTTGTCGAGCACCAGCCAGCCATCGGGCTTGATCGTGGAATTGGCGGCGGCGCTCATCCCGAAATCCCCCGGGCGATCCAGCCGGCGATGTCGAAATAGATGTCCTGCACCCACAGCACCGGCGGCAGCACCACGTTCTCGACCAGCCCGCTGTCGGGGAAGGCCCAGCTCGCCGCGATCAGCACGACGATGAACACCATCCCCAGCGCCTGCAGCCTCTGCCAATGGCGCTGGTAGCGCAGCGGCAGCAATCCGCCGAGGATGTGCGAGCCGTCGAAGGGCGGAATAGGCAGCAGGTTGAACAGCGCCAGGAAGATGTTGATGAGGATGAAATAGGTGACGCCCGTGAACAGCCACGGGTTGGGTTCGACCCCCGCGGCATGGCTGAGCCCCATCGCCACCCCCGCGAGGATCGCGCCGAGCAAGGCCAACACCAGATTGGTCCCCGGCCCCGCCGCCGCCACCGCCATCATTCCGTAGCGCGGGTTGTCGAGCCGGTCCTGCCGCACCGGAACGGGCTTGGCCCAGCCGAAGATCGGCCCCCCGAACAGCGCCAGCGCGCCCGGCACCAGCAGCGTGCCGATCGGATCGACATGGCGGAGGGGGTTGAGGCTGAGGCGGCGCTGCTCCTTGGCGGTGGGATCGCCGAGCATCAGCGCAACCCAGCCGTGCGCGACTTCATGAAAGACGATCGCGACGATCAGGCACGGGATCAGGATCGCCGCGAGAATAAGGGTTTCGAGCATGGGGGGTAGATAGGGGCTCGGCGCTCAGCCCGCCAGCGCCTCGCTGAAATGGCGGCGGCACAGAGCGATGTAGCGGTCGTTGCCGCCGATCTCGGTCTGCGCACCTTCGGCGACCGCCTTGCCCTGTTCGTCGACCCGCAGGTTCATCGTCGCTTTGCGGCCGCAATGGCACACGCCCTTGAGCTCGACGAGCTTGTCGGCGATCCCCAGAAGCACTGCGGATCCTGAGAACAGCTCGCCCTTGAAATCGGTGCGCAACCCGTAGCAGACCACCGGCACCCCGCCCTCGTCGGTCAGCCTGGCCAATTGCCAGACCTGCTCGCGGGTCAGGAACTGCGCCTCGTCGACCATCACGCAGTCGATCGGGGTTGCGGCATGGACCTCCATCACTGCGCGCCAGAGATCAGTGTCGGGCTTGAATCGGTGCGCATCGGTCTCGAGCCCGATGCGGCTGCGGATCATGCCCAGCGAGCGGGTGTCGAGCGCGGCGGTCCACAGCATGGTCCGCATACCGCGCTCGCGATAGTTGAAATCGGCCTGCAGCAGCGTGGTGCTCTTCCCCGCATTCATGCTGGCATAGTAGAAATAGAGCTTGGCCATTCTTCAGCGTGACCGATCGCCGCCGCCAAGGCCATCCCCTGCTCGCAGCTTGCTTGCGGATAAGATTGCCGTCCAGTGCGTTGTTGGTGCGTTGTCCCGGCAAACTCTGGAAGGAAGACGCATGATCCGTTCGATCCTTATGGGCCTGGTAGCAGGGCAACGCAGCATGACCCCCCTCGCGGCAGTCGCCGCCGCTGCCCGCAAGGGCAACCTGCCCCATGGCGCGCCGCTGGAACGGCTGATCTCGCATCCGGTTGTCGCTGGCGGCACGGTGGCGCTGGCGGCAGCCGAGATGGCGGGCGACAAGATGAAATCCGCGCCCGATCGTGTGGTGTTGCCGGGCCTGATCGCGCGCACCCTGACCTCTGCCTATGCCGGGGCGGCACTGGCGCCGCGCGGCGAGCGCACGGCGGGTGCGATCCTCGGGGTCGCGGCGGCGCTGGGCGCATCCTATGTCGGGTGGCGGCTACGCTGCGCGGCGATGGAACGCTTTGGTCAGACCGCAAGCGGCGTCGGCGAGGATGCGCTCGTGCTGGGCAGTGGTCTGGGCGTGGCGCTCGCCCCGCGCTGAGCCAGTCGGCGCTGAAGGAGGCGGCGCTCAGCCAGCGTCGTCGGAATCCTCGTCGAGATCGCGCGCCACCTTGGGATCGTTGAGCAATTGCTCGATCCGGCTCGCCTCGTCGAAGCTCTCGTCGGCGCGGAAGCTGAGCTTGGGGGCGAATTTCAGCCCCAGCCGCTTGGCGACCTCGCGCTGGAAGAAAGCGGTGTTGGTGCGCAGGGCCTTGAGCACCACGGCTTCTTCCTCGCCCAGCAGCGGTTTGACATAGGCCTTGGCGTTGCGCAGGTCGGGGGACATCCGCACCTCGGTGACCGAGATGGTGGTGGCGCTGAGCACCAGATCGTGCGCCTCGCCGCGCGCGAGCAGTTCGGACAGGATATGCCGCACCCGCTCGCCCACCTTGAGCACGCGGACCGATTGCTGTTCGGGGGTTGCAGGGTTGCGGGCCATTTTCAGTCTTCCAGCCAGACGGTGACATTGCCGATCCGGCCGGGGGACGCGACGATGCGCGTCACCCGGCCCGGACCACGAACAGCAGGTCTCCGGCGAAATAGACCACCCCGAGCGCCACCGCGATCACCGCCCCGGCAAAGCCGAGGACGGCGAGGCTGCGGCTCGGTCGGTAGCCCACCTGCCGGTCCCGCTACAGCGTGCGTTCGCGCAGTTCGACCTCGAAGACCTCGAGCTGGTCGCCCGGCTTGATGTCGTTGGTGTCCTCGAGCACCACGCCGCATTCCAGACCGGCGCGGACTTCGTCCACATCGTCCTTGAAGCGTCGCAGCGAGGCGATGGTGGTCGCCGAGACGATGACGTCCTCGCGGGTGAGACGCGCGAACAGACCCTTGCGGATGACGCCCTCCTCGACCAGCAGACCGGCCGCCTTGTCCTTCTTGCCCGAACGGAACACTTCCTTGACGTGGGCACGTCCGACGACGGTCTCGATCCGCTCCGGACCCAGCTCGCCCGCCATCTCTTTCGCGACTTCCTCGGTCACGTGATAGATGACGTCGTAATACATCATCCGGACCTTATCGCGGGCGATCAGCTGGCGCGCCTTGGCGTTGGGACGCACGTTGAAGCCGATGATCGGCGCGTTGGATGCCGCCGCGAGGCTGACATCGCTCTCGGTGATCGCGCCGGCGCCGGCATGCAGCACGCGGACTTTGATCTCGTCGTTCGACAGGTTGTGCAGCGCGGTGTTGATCGCCTCGACCGAACCCTGGACATCCGCTTTGACCACAACCGGCCATTCGATGACATTCGACTGGAGGTTGGTGAACATGGTGTCGAAGCTGGTCGGTGCGAGCGCGGTGCGGCTCTCCGTTGCCTTTTCCTGACGGTATTCGGCCACTTCGCGCGCGCGCTGTTCGTTCTCGACCACGGTGAGCTGATCGCCCGCCTTGGGAACGCCGCCCAGACCCAGGACCTCGACCGGCATCGAGGGGCCGGCCTCCTTGATCTGCTTGCCCGTGAAATCGACCACCGCACGGACACGTCCGCTCTGCGTTCCGACCACGAAGGAGTCGCCGCGTTTGAGCGTGCCGCGCGTCACCAGCACCGTGGCGACGGGACCGCGGCCCTTGTCGAGCTGGGCTTCGATGACGGTGGCTTCCGCCGGACGATCCGGACGCGCCTTGAGCTCGAGCAGCTCGGCCTGGACCGCAATCGCGTCGAGCAATTCGTCGAGACCTTCCTTCTTGAGCGCGGAAATCTCCACGTCCTGGACTTCGCCCGACATCTTCTCGACGATGACCTCGTGCTCGAGCAGGCGGGTACGGATCTTGTCCGGATCGGCCCCGGGCTTGTCCATCTTGTTGATCGCCACGATCATCGGGACGCCCGCCGCGTGGGTGTGGCGGATCGCCTCGATCGTCTGCGGCATGATCCCGTCGTCGGCGGCGACGACCAGCACCACCAGATCGGTGACATTGGCACCGCGCTGACGCATTTCGGTGAAGGCGGCGTGACCAGGCGTGTCGAGGAAGGTGACCATGTCGCCGTTCTTCGTCTTCACCTGGCAGCTGCCGATGTGCTGGGTGATGCCACCGGCCTCGCCCTTGGTCACATTGGTGCCGCGCAGCGCGTCGAGCAGGCTGGTCTTGCCGTGATCGACATGACCCATGATGGTGACCACCGGTGGGCGCGGACGCAGCGTTTCTTCGGGATCGAGATCCTGCTCGACCTGAATGTCGACATCGGAATCCGATACGCGCTGGATGCGATGGCCGAATTGTTCGACGAGCAGTTCGGCGGTGTCCTGGTCGATGGTCTGGTTGACGGTGACCATCATGCCGAGATTGAACAGCTCCTTGACCAGCTGCGCGCCCTTTTCGGCCATGCGGTTGGCAAGTTCCTGCACCGTAATCGCCTCGGGGACGACCACGTCGCGGGCCTGCTTCTCGCGCGGCGCGGAGGGGCCGCCATGCGTGCGGCGCTCCTTCTCCCGGGCGCGCTTGAGCGCGGCGAGCGAGCGGGCGCGGCGGCCCTCGTCCTCGTTGAGCGCCCGGTTGACCGTCAGCTTGCCGCCGCGACGCTTGTCGGGCTCCTCACGGACCGGCTTCTCTTCCTTCTTTTCCTTCTTGGGACGCTTGATCTCGGGCCGCGCGACGGGGGTGAACCGGCGCGGCGCGGGCGCAGCTGCGCCTTCGGCCTCGGCTGCGGGCTCTGCGGCACTCGCTTCGGGAGCGGCGTCAGGCGCGGCTTCGCCCTTAGCCTCGACCGGCGCGTCGGGCGCGGCCTTCGCCTCGGGCTCGCTTGCCGGCTGCTCGGCTGCCTGCGCTTCCGCCTTGCGGTTGTCCTCGGCGCGCTGCTTCTCGTCCTCGGCAGCCTTTCTGGCGGCCTCTTCCTCGCGCTTGCGCGCTTCCTGGCCCTGCAGCAGGCGCGCTTCCTCGGCTTCGCGCTGGAGACGCGCGACGCGCTCCTGCGGCGTCTCGCCCGAAGGGTCCCTCTTTGCCGGAGCGGCCCGAGCCGTCGGCGCGGGCGCCGGCGGTGGCGGGGGCGGAGCCGGTTCGGGCGCAGG
>JAHJWA010000394.1 GCA_018828205.1 Alphaproteobacteria bacterium | reverse complement strand
GCTGCGCCCGGGGCCGTAGATTCCCGGCAGCCGGAAGACGCGCGCGCCCAGCTCAAGCCAGCGCGAATCGCATTCCGCGCGCGCGCTGCGGCGCCCGGTGCCGGTGGGCGAGGCCTCGTCGACCCAGGCGCCCTGGGCATCGCCATAGACGCCGGTGGAGGAGAGATAGCCGAGCCACTTGCCCCCCAGCGCTGCGGCATAGAGGTCGAGCACCGGGTCGCTGCCTTCGGAGGGCGGGACCGAGGAGAGCACATGGGTGCATTGCGCGAGCGCCTCGCCCACCGCATCGCGATCGGCGAAATCCAGCGTCCCGTCGCTGCCGGTGGCGACCACTGCCCAGCCTTTCGCGCCGAGCGCTTGCGCGATCCGCTTGGCGGTGTAGCCCAGGCCGAAAATGAACAATCGCGACATCGGTTCGTATTAGCTCAAAGCTCCCCATATTAAAGCCTCACGCTGCGAAGATTGGAATACACGCGCAATGGATATCGCCCGCACCCCCGCCACCCCCGATGGCAATCCCGAGATGGCCGATGCCGCGGTCGAGCCGCAGACGCCTGCGCTGATCCGGCGCGAGGATTACGCACCCTTTCCCTGGCGGGTGGCGGCGACGCATCTCGATTTCGACCTCGGGCTCGACCGGACGCGGGTCGAGGCCAAGCTGACGCTCGAGCGCAATACCGAGGCCGAGCGCTCGCCAACGATCCGCCTCAATGGCGAGGGGCTCAAGCTGGTCGAGCTGCGCCGCGACGGGGAAGTGACCAACAGTTACACGATGGAGGGCGACGATCTGATCGTCACCCTGCCGGGCGATTCGCACGAGCTGACCCTGGTCACCGAGATCGACCCTGCCGGCAACTCGCAGCTCATGGGGCTGTTCGCCTCCAACGGCATGCTCTGCACGCAATGCGAGGCCGAGGGCTTCCGCCGGATCACCTTCTTCCCCGACCGGCCCGATGTGCTCAGCGTCTACACCGTGAGGATGCGCGCGCCCAAGGCGCAGTTCCCGGTGCTGCTTGCCAACGGCAATTGCACCGCGGAGGGTGACGACGGCGAGCACCACTGGGCCGAATGGCACGATCCCTGGCCCAAGCCCTCCTATCTGTTCGCGCTGGTGGCGGGCGATCTGGTCGCGCGCAGCGACAGCTTCACCACCATGGGCGGGCGCGAGGTGGCGCTCAACATCTTCGTTCGCGACGGCGATCTGGACCGCACCGGGCACGCGATGGAGAGCCTCAAGCGTTCGATGGCCTGGGACGAGGAGACCTTCGGACGCGAATACGATCTCGATATCTACAACATCGTCGCGGTCAGCGATTTCAACATGGGGGCGATGGAGAACAAGGGGCTCAACGTCTTCAACACCAAATACGTCCTCGCCGATATCGACACCGCCACCGATGGCGATTTCGACGCGGTCGAGGGCGTGATCGCGCATGAGTATTTCCACAATTGGTCGGGCAACCGCGTCACCTGCCGCGACTGGTTCCAGCTCAGCCTCAAGGAAGGCTTCACCGTGCTGCGCGACCAGCTGTTCAGCCAGGCCATGGGCAGCGCCCCGGTCAAGCGGATCGGCGATGTCCGCGTGCTGCGCTCGGTGCAGTTCCCCGAGGATTCGGGCCCGCTGGCGCATCCGATCCGGCCCGACAGCTATCAGGAGATCTCGAATTTCTACACCGCGACGATCTACAACAAGGGCGCCGAGGTGATCCGGATGATGCGCAGCATGGCGGGCGAGGAAGCCTTCCGCAAAGGCTGCGATCTCTATTTCGAGCGCCACGATGGCGAGGCGGCGACCTGCGAGGATTTCGTCACGGCGATCGAGGACGGCGCCGGGCTGGACCTTGAGCGCTTCCGGCTGTGGTATTCGCAGGCGGGGACGCCCAGGGTCACCGTCGCGCTGTCGCACGAGGGCGAGACCGCGACGCTCACGCTGTCGCAGGAGGTTCCCCCCACCCCGGGCCAGCCCGACAAGCAGCCGATGCCGATCCCGCTCAGGATCGCGCTGTTCGACCGTGACAGCGGGACGCATCGCGGGGAACAGCTGGTGGTGCTCAACGAGGCCAGCGAGACGCTGCGTTTCGAAGGCTTCGCCGCGCCGCCGGTGCTCTCGGTCAACCGCGGCTTTTCCGCCCCGGTGCGGATCGAGCGCGACATCCCGCGCGAGGAGCTGACCTTCCTCGCCGCCAGGGACGACGATCCCTTCGCGCGCTACGAGGCGATGCAGGATCTGGTGGTCGGGCATCTCGGCGATGTCGTCGCCGGCGGGCTTGCCGCGGACGAACGCGATGCCGGGCGCGAGGCGATCCGCACCGCGCTGGCCGCGGTGCTGGCCGACGACCGGATCGACGACCAGATGCGCGGCGAGTTGATGATGCTGCCCAGCGAAACCTATCTGATGGAGCAGGCGCTGGTCGCCGATCCGGGCGCGATCCACGCCGAGCGCGAGACGCTCAAGGCCTGGCTCGGCCGCGAGCTGGGTGACGGGCTGGTCGAACTGCACGAGCGCGCCAGCCAGGCCCCCGGAACGCTCGACGCCGCGGCGCAGGGTGCGCGCAAGGTCAAGACGCTGGCGCTGACCTATCTGGCCGCCGCCGACCCGCAACTCGCGTCGAACATGGCGGCGGCGCAATATGACGGCGCCACCACCATGACCGACCGCCAGGGCGCGCTGATGGTGCTCGCGGGGCTCGGCACCGCGGACCGCACCGCCAAGCTGCTCGATTTCTACAACCGCTATCGCGGCAACGAGCTGGTGATCGACAAATGGTTCGCGCTGCAGGCGTCCTCGCTGCACCCGCAGGCGATCGAGCATGTGAAGACGCTGCGCAACCACGGGGACTTCACGCTGCGCAACCCCAACCGGGCGCGGTCGCTCTACATGGCCTTCGCGGGCAATCCGCAGGCCTTCCACGCGGCCAGCGGTGAAGGCTACCGGCTGATCGCCGATCTCATCCTCGAGCTCGACCCGATCAATTCGCAGACCGCCGCGCGATTCGTCCCCGCGCTGGGGCGCTGGCGGCGGATCGAGCCCGGGCGTGCGGCGCTGATGCGCGGCGAGCTCGAGCGGATCGCGGGCGCCTCGCAGCTCTCGCGCGACACCTTCGAGCAGGTGAGCCGCTCGCTTGGCTAGGCTGCTGCGGGCCCATGCGCTCGAAGGGGTGCCGCATGGCTTTTCGACAAAGGCGGGCGCCGCCGCGCGGGATATCCTGCCGGAGGGTGCGCTCGTCCGGGTGAAGCAGGTCCATTCGCCCGATGTCGCAACCCTCACCGAACCGTGGCACGGCGATCCCCCCGAGGCCGACGCCCTGGTCACCGCGCAGCCCGGTCTGGCGCTCGCCATCGTGACCGCCGACTGCGCCCCGGTGCTGTTCGCCGATCGCGAGGCGGGGGTGGTCGGCGCCGCGCATGCCGGCTGGCGCGGAGCGAACCAGGGCTTGATCGCCAACACGGTCGCCGCAATGGCCGCGCTCGGCGCGCGTCCCGAGAAGATCGTCGCGGTGATCGGTCCCTGCATCGCGCAGCCGAGCTACGAGGTGGACGAGCCGTTTCGCGCGCATTTTGGCCAGGAAGACGCGCCCTTCTTCCGGACCGGGCGCGCCGGTCACTGGCAGTTCGACCTCGCCGGCTATGTCGCCGCGCGGCTCGAAGCTGCAGGTGTCGGCTGGATCGAAAGCCTCAATCGCGACACCTATACGGAGGCGGAGCTGTTCCATTCCTACCGCCGGGCCAGCCATCGCAACGAGACCACCGGCGGGCGGCAAATCTCGCTCATCGCATTGCGCTGACGCGTATTCCTCTTGCCAAAATCGCGGTTGGCAAGGTGTGACATAGCGTTTAGAGGCCCCTCAATCCGGCAACGGGAGGCCGCTTCGTGCGCGCTTCCCCCGACCCGATCGTCAAAGATCGCGGGAGGCCAGCCGGGTGAGCAATTCTTCAGGCCCATTTCCGGGCCCTCAGACTGAATAGAGGCAGGTAGGGCACCGCTCTGATGGCAGACACCGCTGCAACCGCGAACACCGAAATACCCGTGGTCCCCGTGGACGACGGCGCGAGCGATGGCGTGCGCCGTCGCGATTTCATCAACATTGCCGCGCTCAGCACGGCCGGCGTCGGCGGCGCGGCGGTGCTGCTGCCGCTGATCAGCCAGATGGCGCCGTCCAAGGACGTGCTCGCCGAAAGCACCACCGAGGTGGATGTTTCCGCGATCGAGACCGGCTCGGCGATCAAGGCGGTGTTCCGCAAGCAGCCGCTGTTCATCCGGCGGCTGACGCCCGAGGAGATGGCCGCTGCGGATGCCGTCCCGACGGACAGCCTGCGCGACGCCGAGAGCCTCGAGGACCGCACCAAGGAAGGGCATCGCGACGTGCTCGTCACCATGGGCGTCTGCACCCATCTGGGCTGCGTCCCGCTGGGTGCCGCCGAGGGCGAGGTGAAGGGCGAGTTCGGCGGTTATTTCTGCCCCTGTCACGGGTCGCATTACGACACCGCGGGTCGCATTCGCAAAGGTCCGGCGCCCACCAATCTCGTGGTGCCGGAATATGCTTTCACCTCCGACACCACCATCACCGTCGGCTGAGGTTGTAGAGACTAGATCATGAGCTTTCCCTGGGCACGCCAGTACGAGCCGAAGACCGGCCTCACCAAGTTCCTCGACGAGAAGCTGCCTTTGCCGCGCTTCGTCTACAACGCGGTGGGCGCCGGCTATCCGGTGCCGCGCAACCTCAACTACATGTGGAATTTCGGCGTTCTCGCCGGCTTCTTCCTCGTGTTCCAGATCGTCACGGGCGTTGTCCTGGCGATGCATTACGCGGCCAATGCCGAAGTCGCTTTCGCGACCACCGAGCACATCATGCGCGACGTCAACTGGGGCTGGCTGATGCGCTATGCCCATGCGAACGGGGCGAGCTTCTTCTTTATCGTGGTCTACATCCACATTTTCCGCGGCTTCTTCTACAGTTCCTACAAGGCTCCGCGCGAGATGATCTGGCTGCTGGGCGTGGTGATCTTCCTGCTGATGATGGCGACCGCCTTCATGGGTTACGTCCTGCCCTGGGGCCAGATGAGCTTCTGGGGTGCCAAGGTGATCACCGGCCTGTTCGGCGCGATCCCGCTGGTCGGCGAGCCGATCCAGATCTGGCTGCTGGGCGGTTATGCGCCCGACAACGCCGCGCTGAACCGCTTCTTCAGCCTGCACTTCCTGCTGCCCTTCGTGATCCTGGGCGTCGTGATCCTGCATATCTGGGCGCTGCACATTCCCGGATCCTCGAACCCGACCGGGGTCGAGGTGAAGCAGGAAAGCGATACGGTTCCGTTCCACCCGTACTACACCGCCAAGGACGGCTTCGGGCTGGGCATCGCTCTGCTCGCGCTGTTCATCATGGTGTTCTTCCTGCCCAACGCGTTGGGGCATGCGGACAATTACATCGAGGCCAACCCGCTCTCGACCCCGGCGCATATCGTCCCCGAATGGTATTTCTACCCGTTCTACGCGATCCTGCGCGCCTTCACGATGGACTTCATCCTGCCCGCCAAGCTGTGGGGCGTGCTTGCCATGTTCTCGGCAATTCTGATGTGGTTCTTCCTGCCCTGGCTGGATCGCTCGCCGGTGCGCAGCGGCCATTATCGCCCGCTGTTCCGCAAGTTCTTCTGGTTCGGCCTGATCCCGACCATGGCCGCTCTGTTCTATCTCGGCGGCGCGCCGGCGGAAGAGCCCTACGTCATGCTGAGCCAGATTTTCACGGCCTATTATTTCCTGCACTTCCTGGTGATCATCCCGATCGTCTCGCAGATCGAACGGCCCGAGCCGCTGCCCTATTCCATCACCGAAGCGGTGCTGGGATCCGACAAGAAGGCCGTGCTCGGCGAAAACACCGAGCCCGCGGTTTGACCGCGCTGAAAGCTACGAGAGAAGAGACCTTCGCATGATCCGGATCATCGCAATCCTCGTCGGCCTCGGCTTCGCCGCCGTTGCACTGATTTCCTTTGGCTTCGGCGCCTATACCGCCGCGACCGAAGAGGTCGCGCCGCATCTTCCCTACGAAGAGCCGATGGACATCGACTATTCCTTCGATGGCCCGCTTGGCACCTGGGACATCGCCCAGCTGCAGCGCGGCTACAAGGTCTACAAGGAAGTCTGCTCGGCGTGCCATGGCCTTAAATTCGTGGCCATGCGCAACCTGTCCGATCTCGGCTATTCCGAGGCGCAGGTGAAGGCCGAAGCCGCGACCTGGCAGGTGCCGGGTATCGATCCCAACACCGGCGAAGCGACGATGCGGCCCGGCGTTCCGACCGACTATTTCCCTTCGCCCTATCCCAATGCGGTGGCGGCGGCGGCGGCCAACAACAACGCCATCCCGCCCGACCTTTCGCTGATGACCAAGGCGCGCAACAATGGCACGAATTACGTCGCCTCGCTGCTGGTCGGCTATCAGGAGCCTTCGGCCGAATTTCTGGCGGAATTTCCCGAGGCCGCGCCCGGGCCGGGCCTCTATCACAACGTCTATTTCCCCAACCGCAACCTCGCCATGGCGCCGCCGCTGATGAACGCGGGGCAGGTCACCTATGACGACGGGACCGAAGCGACGCTGCCGCAGATGTCGCAGGACGTCGCCGCCTTCCTGACCTGGACCGCGGAGCCCACGCTGGTGAAGCGCAAGCAGACCGGCTGGCCGGTGCTGATCTTCCTGCTGTTCGCCACCGTGCTGGCCTATCTGTCGAAGAACCAGATCTGGTCGGCGCTCAAGCCGAAGCAGCATAGGGACTGACCGCGATCCGCGGATCCGCGACATCCGGCCCCTCGCATCGTCGCGATGCGGGGGGCCTTTTGCTATGGGAACCCGCATGAGCCCGGACGAACTCAAGGCGTTGGTTCGCACCGTGCCGGATTTTCCCGCGCCGGGAATCCAGTTCCGCGACATCACCACGCTGATCTCGCATGGCGAGGGCTTTGCCGCCTGCGTCGGCCATCTCGCAGCCAGCGCGCGTTCGGGCGGAGCGCAGGCGATCGCGGGGATGGAGGCGCGCGGCTTCATCTTCGGCGCGGCGGTGGCGATCGAGCTGGGGATCGGCTTCGTCCCCGTGCGCAAGCCGGGCAAGCTGCCGATCGAGACCATCGGGATCGACTATGCGCTCGAATACGGCGCCGACCGGCTGGAGATGGATCCCGGCGCCGTCACACCGGGACAGCGGGTGGTGCTGGTCGACGATCTCATCGCCACCGGCGGGACCGCCTGCGCGGCCGCGAGCCTGCTGCGACAGGCGGGCGCGGTGGTGGACCACGCCGCCTTCGTCATCGACCTCCCCGATCTGGGCGGGGCCGACCGGCTCGGCGGGCTCGACGTCAAGGTCGCCGCGTTGATGCGGTTCGAGGGCGAATAGCCGGCGTATCGCATTAGCGGTTGGAAACACCCGTTCCCTCGTGCATTCCCTTCTCGCCCGGGCGTGACCGCGCGTCGCGTATCGTTTCGGCTATCACGGCTTCGGCCATCAGGGGGCATCGGCTCAAGCCATGCAGGATCAAACGCTTGTCATCGCCGTGGTCGGCGTCCTGGGGATCGGTGCCCAGTGGATCGCGTGGCGCAGCGGCTGGCCGGCGATCGTGCTGATGCTGTTCGCCGGCTTCATGGCCGGCCCGGTACTGGGCCTGTTCGATCCCGAGGCGGTGTTCGGCGATCTGCTCGAGACCATGGTCTCGATCGGCGTGGCGCTGATCCTGTTCGAAGGCGGGCTCAGCCTGAACTTCCGCGAATTGCGCCATTCCGGCCAGGCGGTGTGGCGGCTGGCGACGATCGGCGTGCTGGTGGGCTGGTTTCTGGGGGCGCTGGCCGCGCATGAGGTCGCCGGGCTGGTGCTGCCGGTCGCGGTGCTGTTCGGCGGCATACTGGTGGTCACCGGCCCGACGGTGGTCATCCCGCTGCTGCGCCAGAGTTCGATCCAGACGCGGCCGGCTTCGATCCTCAAGTGGGAATCGATCGTCAACGATCCGACCGGGGCGCTCTGCGCGGTCATCGCCTATGAGTATTTCCGGCTCTCGGTCGATGGCGCCTCGATCATCGAGGTGGTGCCGCCGCTGCTGATCTCGGCGGCGCTGGCCGGTCTGCTCGGCTATGTCGTCGCGGTGATCATCGCCTGGGCCTTCCCGCGCGGCGCGGTCCCCGAATATCTCAAGGTGCCCGTCCTGCTGACCGCGGTGATCGGGGTCTTCGTGCTGTCCAACATGATAGAGCACGAGGCAGGCCTCGTCGCCGTGACCGTCATGGGCATCGCGCTCGCCAATATGAACGTCCAGAGCCTGCGCAGCATCCACCCGTTCAAGGAGAACATCGCGGTCCTGCTGGTGTCGGGCATTTTCATCCTGCTCTCCGCCTCGCTGGACTGGGCCGATCTGGAATATCTCAACTGGCGCTTCGGTGCCTTCCTGCTCGTGCTGCTGTTCGTGGTCCGCCCGCTGACCATCGTGATCACCCTGCTGGGCAGTTCGATCCCCTGGAACGAGCGGCTGTTCCTCGCCTGGATCGCGCCGCGCGGGATCGTGCTGGTCGCGATCTCGGGCCTGTTCGCGCTGCGGTTGACCGAGCTGGGGTATGACGATGGCAACATCCTCATCGGGCTGAGCTTCGCGGTCGTGGTCACCACGATCGTCGCGCATGGCTTCACCGTCGATCTGGTCGCGCGGCTGCTCAAGGTGAAGGGCGATACGCGGCCTGGCCTGCTGATCGTCGGCAGCACGCCCTGGACGATCGCGCTCGCCAAGCAGATGCTCGATCTCAAAACGCCGGTCACGGTGGTCGATTCCAGCTGGCAGCGGCTCGCGCTCGCGCGCCAGAAGGGGGTACCCTTCTACCATGGCGAGATCCTCAACGAGGCGACCGAACACAATCTCGATCTCGGTCCCTTCCAGGTCCTCGTCGCGGCGACCGACAACGAGGCCTACAACACGCTGGTCTGCAACGAATTCGCGCATGAGATCGGCCGCGATTCGGTCTATCAGCTGGGCGAGGCGGGCGATGATTACGACCGCCACTCGCTCCCCGTCTCGCTGCGGGGAAGAGCGCTGTTCGAATCGGGCTGGGGCGTGACCGAGACCAACGAACGCCAGAAGGAAGGCTGGGTCTTCCGCAAGACCCGGCTGTCCGAGGAATTCGACTACGAGGACGCGCAGGAGAAACTGCCCGAGAGCGCAAATATGCTGCTGCTGCTGCGCGAGAGCGGGCGGATGCGGTTCTTTACCCATGCGGCGCGGCCCGAGCCGCGCGCCGGGGACATCATCGTCACCTTCACACCGCCCCAGCAGCGCACCGCGGAAGAAGTCGCCGCGAGGCGCGCCAGGAAGGGCGGCCCCAAGCCGGAGCCAGCATGAAGAGCATCGTGATCACAAGAAGCGCCGTCCCCGCCCCGTCGATCGCGGCCAAACCCGTCCTGCGGGGCCTTGCCGGAGCCACGCTGCTGCTGGCGCTGGTCGCCTGCGAGCGGCAGGATGCCCCGCCCGAGCCGACACAAAGCGAAGCAGCGCCGCAGCCGACCTCGATCATGCGCGACGATCTGGATGAATCGGTGCTCCCGACGCCCCAACCGCAGCTCGCACCGCTCGATGCGCGGATCTCTTTCTCCGACGGGGGCGCGGAACTGTCCGAATCGGCCACCGCCGAGCTCGCCAGCATTCTGCGTTCGCCGCAGATCGCCGAGGGCGGGGCGATCCTGCTGCGCGCGCACAGCGATTCGGGCGGCAGCGGCGAGGCCAATATGCGCGCGTCGCGCCGCCGCGGCGAGGCGGTGCGCGACTATCTGGTCGAGAACGGCGTCGAGGCGGAGCGGGTCACGATCATCGCCTTCGGCGAGCAGAACCCGCTGCAACCCAATGCCAGGCCCGATGGCACCCCCAACGAGCCCGGCCGCGCCGCCAATCGCCGCGTCGATCTCCACGTGGCCCTGCCCGACGAGGATGAGACGCAAGAAGAGGCGAGCCTCCCCGCGAGCGACGCCGAACCGGCCGCCGATGCCGGCGAATCCCCGCGCGAATCCGGTTGACGCGACTCTCCAAGAGATGGCATCTGCGCCGCTCAAGCGGGCGGGTATAGCTTAGTGGTAAAGCTCCAGCCTTCCAAGCTGGCTATGCGGGTTCGATTCCCGCTACCCGCTCCAATCTCCACCCGATCCCGCAGAGCGCTTCCTACCCTGGCGTCAGTGGTTCACCGGCCCGATTCGCGGTGGCCGCGTCCGGGATGGCAGCTGCCTGACCTTGCGTCTTTGCCCCGTCATTCCCCGCGAAAGGCTCGGCAGGTGCCGGATAACCCGGTCGCCGGCCTTCCTG
>JAHJWA010000393.1 GCA_018828205.1 Alphaproteobacteria bacterium | reverse complement strand
CCGCGTCGAGCTCAAGGGCACCGCGGCCAAGCAGGCAAGCGATAAGCCGGTGGCAGATAAGCCTGCCGATCGGGAAGTCGTCGAGCGCACGTCCGCCGACGACCGACCCGCCGACAAGAAACCCCGCCGGGCGCGCAAGCCGCGCGGCGAAGCCGATCGCAGCCGCGAGGATGCGCCGCAGGATGCTGCCGTGGTCGAAGAGGCCTCGCCGCGGCCCGAACCGGTCGAATCCCGCGAAACCCGCGAGGACCGCCCGGCCAAGCCGCCGCGCCGTGAACGCGCGCCCAGGGCACCGAGGGTCGAAGCCGAGACTGCACCGAAGCCCGCCCAGCGCGAGCGTCGCGACGAACCGGCTGTCGATGGCGAATGGAACGGTCCGCGGCCCGATTTCCTCGGCGTGGGATTTCGCTGAGCGCCTGACGCGCTGAACGTCGGCGCGTCTACTCGGCCAGCTTGACGAAGCTGTCAAGCACCCGCTTGGTGCCCGCCTTCTCGAAGGCGATCTCGAGCTTGTTGCCGTCCTGCCCGGCGACCGTCCCGTAACCGAACTTGTCGTGGAACACGCGCGCGCCGATGGCGATGTCGCTGCGCGGCTTGGCGGCGAAGCTCGCGGCGCTGCGCGTGGTCTCCGCGATCCTGACCGGTCTGCTGTCGTAACCCGTGGCCAGCGCCCGCTGCCAGCCGGGGCCGCGGGTCGCCGATTTGTCGGGACGCTCGGTCGAGACATGCGCGAAGGGGTCCTCCTGCTCGCTCCAGTTCGCGCGCCATAGCGAGGCCCCGCCCGCGAGGGTGGTTTCCTGCTCGACATGCTCGGCCGGCAGTTCCTCGATGAAGCGGCTGGGGATCGAGCTGGTCCACTGCCCGTAGATCCGCCGGTTGGCGGCGTGGAGGATGGTGCAGCGGCGCTTGGCGCGGGTGATCGCGACATAGGCGAGGCGGCGTTCCTCCTCGAGGCTGGCGAGGCCGCCTTCGTCGAGCGAGCGCTGGCTGGGGAACACGCCTTCTTCCCAGCCGGGCAGGAAGACATGGTCGAACTCGAGCCCCTTGGCGGCGTGCATGGTCATGATGGTGACCTTCTCGCCCTGGTCGCGCGCGTCGTTCTCCATCACCAGGCTGACATGCCCGAGGAAATCGGTGAGCGTGTCGTAATCCTCCATCGCCCGGGCGAGCTCCGAGAGGTTCTCCAGCCGGCCCGCGCTTTCGGGGCCGCGATCCTTCTGCAGCATGTCCTCGTAACCGCTCTCGGTCACGACCCGGCGGAGCAGATTGGCGGGTGATTCCTGTTCGGCCGCCTCGCGCCACAGCACGAACTGCCCGAGCAGTGCTTTGAGCGTATTGCGCGCGCGCGCCGGGAGCTCGTCGCTGTCGCACAGGTCGATCGAGGCGGCGGCGAGCGGCATGGCGGTGCGCTTGGCATGGCCGCGCATGGCGTCGAGGGTCTTGGCGCCGAGCCCGCGCTTGGGCTGGTTGTAGATCCGCTCGAAAGCGAGATCGTCGGCGGGCTGCTCGATCACCCGCAGATAGGCGAGCGCGTCACGGATCTCGGCGCGCTCGTAGAAACGGAAGCCGCCGATGATCCGGTAGCCCAGGCCGATCTGGATGAATCGGTCCTCGATTTCGCGGGTCTGGTATTGGGCCCGGACCAGGATCGCCACCTCGTCGAGCGAGGCGCCCTCGCGTTCGAGCCGCTCGATGTCCTCCCCCAGACGCCGCGCTTCCTCGGGTCCGTCCCAGACGCCGATCGCCTTGATCCTGTCGCCGGCGGGAAGGTCGGTCCACAGCGTCTTGCCCAGCCGCTGGCTATTGGCATCGATCAGCCCCGATGCGGCGGCGAGAATCTGCGGTGTGGAGCGGTAGTTCTGCTCCAGCTTGATCACCGCGGCGCCGGGAAAATCCTTCTCGAACTTGAGGATATTGGCGACCTCGGCGCCGCGCCAGGAATAGATCGACTGGTCGTCGTCGCCCACCACGCAAATGTTGCGCCGCTCCTGCGCCAGCAGGCGAAGCCACAGATACTGGACCTGGTTGGTATCCTGATATTCGTCGACGAGGATGTATTTGAAACGCCTCTGATACTGCTCGAGGACGTCGCGGTGGCGGCGCAAGATATTGAGCATGTGCAGCAGCAGATCGCCGAAATCGCAGGCGTTGAGCGTCTTGAGCCGCTCCTGGTAGAGCGCGTAGAATTCCTGGCCCCGCCCATTGGCATAGGCTTCGTTTTCGACCGCATCGAGATCCCCGGGGTTGAGCCCGCGGTTCTTCCAGCGGTCGAGCAGGCTGGCGAGCTGGCGCGGCGGCCAGCGCTTCTCGTCGAGCTCGGCCTCGCGGATCAGCTGCTTGAGCAGGCGCAGCTGATCGTCGGT
>JAHJWA010000392.1 GCA_018828205.1 Alphaproteobacteria bacterium | reverse complement strand
GGCTCCCGACAATCCGGATTTTGCCATCAACCGCGCCATTGCGCTCGGCAGGCTCGACCGACACGAGGAAGCGTGCGGCCTGCTCACCGGTATCGAGGGCCAAGCGGCGGAATTGCCGCGCTATTGGTCCGCACGCGGCAATGCCGCACGGGCGGCACGCAAGATGGAGGACGCCGCGCGGTCCTACGAGCGCTGTCTCGCGCTCGAACCGCAGCACCCGCGCGGGCTGCATGGTCGCGCGCGGGTTGCGATCGAACGCGGCGAAAGCGACGCCGAGACGCGCTTCGACACCGCTTTGGCGCTCAACCCGGGAGAGCCCGGCTTGTGGCTGGGTAAGGCGCAGGCGCTCGATGTCGCCGGGCAGAGCCAGGCGGCAAGACAGATCATGGAACAGGTGACCGCCCAGGCCCCCGGCTGGCTCGAGGGCCTGAAGTTCCTCGCCCAGCTCAAGCTGGCCGCGGGGGAAAGCGATTTTGCCGGCCACTACCGCGAGGCTGCCCGCCGCCAGCCCGCCGACCCGAACATCCCCCGCGCCCACGCCGAAATCCTGGCGGGCCTCGACCACGCTCCCCAGGCGGCGCAGGTGGCCAGCGAGGCGCGCATCCGCTTCCCGCAGGACCTAGGCTTCGCCCTGCTCGAGGCGGTTCATGCCGGGTCGGCGGGCGACGATGCGCGCGCCGAGGCGATCTTCGCCGGGCTCGCGCTCGAAACCCCGCAGCGCTGGATTCAGGAAGCGCGTCACCGGATCCGCACCGGCGAACCCGAGCGCGCGGGCGCGCTGCTGGAAAGGGCGCTGGCGATCGAGCCCTGGAACATCGCCGCCTGGGCGCTGCGCGACATCGTCTGGCGGCTGACCGACGATCCGCGAGCGGGATGGCTGCATGGCCAGGAAGGCATGGTACAACGCCTGCGCTTGCAGGGCAGCGATGATCTGATCGACCGCTGCATCATCCAATTGCGCGAACTGCACGCCCATTCGCCGCTCCCGCTGGGGCAATCCCTGCGCGGGGGAACGCAGACCCGCGGGATTCTGTTCGACCGTACCGAGCCGGTGCTGGCCGAACTCCATGCCGCCATCCTCGCGACGATCGAGGATTACCGCGCCGGCCTGCCTCAACCGGACCCCGCGCATCCGCTGCTGCGCCATGCCGCGGCGCCGCTGCGGCTGGCGGGCTCGTGGTCGGTGCGGCTCACTGGCGGCGGGGATCATCACACCGCGCATATCCACCCGCAAGGCGTCCTGTCCTCGGCGCTCTATCTTGTGGTCCCCGAGGATGCCCGGGGCGAGCGGCAAAGCGGCTGGCTCGAGGTCGGGCGTCCCCCGCCCGATCTTCGCTGCGATCTCGCGCCGCTGGCGACGATCCGCCCCGAACCGGGCCATCTCGCGCTCTTCCCCAGCACGCTCTACCACGGAACCACGCGCTTCGGGGACAAGGAGCGGATGACCGCGGCCTTCGATGTGGTTCCGGCAGCGGCCCAGTCGCCCTGAGCAAGACCCATCCTACGAGCGGTCCATGGGCGGAATTCTGGGCCGATACGGCACGCCGGGGCAGCGCGGCAACGGGCGGGGGCTGTCTGCCCCATCATTCGGCAGCGCTGGAAGCCGCGCAAAGGGCCGAATGGTCCGGCTTCGCGGAGAAGCTCCCCCGGTCGGCGAGGCTGCTCGATCTCGCTTCGGGGGATGGCCGGGTGCTCAAATGGCTGCTCGCGCGGCGCCGCGATCTCAAGCTGACGGGCGTCGATCTCGCGCCCGAACTGCCCCAGGCGCCGCGGGGGACCCGGCTACGCGGCGGCATAGCGATGGAAGCGCTCCCCTTCCCCGACGATCGGTTTCACGCGGTAACCAGCCAGTTCGGGATCGAATACAGCGATTTGGCAAGGTCCGCCGCCGAGATTGCCCGCGTGCTGCGGACAGATGGCCGGGTCGCCCTGCTCGTCCATCGCTGCGACGGGCCGATCCTCGAACACAACAAGCAACGCGCGCAGGCCATCGGCTGGGCGCTCGACGAGGAACGGGTGCTCGCAAGGATGGAAACGGCGCTCACCATGGGGCCGAGCGGGCTGCGCGGCGCGCTCACCATCGCGGCGCTTGCGACCCGCACGGCGCTGCAGCGCTTCGACCAGAGATCGCCCGGCTGGGAGATCGCGGAGGCCGCGCGCCGGACCGTTGCAACGGGTCC
>JAHJWA010000391.1 GCA_018828205.1 Alphaproteobacteria bacterium | reverse complement strand
CATGGTCCTCAAGACCGTCGCCCTCTCCGCCGAGGGGCAGGCTCCGGTCGACGTCACTGTCCCCGCCGCACCGGCCGCCGCCACCGTCGGCGTGGCTCTTCCGCGCCTCGCGCCGGGCACCTACACTGCCGCCTGGACCGCCGAAGGCCCGGACGGTCACAAGATGTCCGGCTCCGTCAGCTTCATGATTCACTAGGAGAACGACGATGAAAGTTTCCAACCTGCTGGCCGCCGCCGGCGCGATCCTAACCCTGAGCGCCGGCGCGGCCCTCGCCGCCGAAGGTTGCGAGTGCTGCAAGGACATGGCCGCGGACGCCGCGATGACGTGCTGCGACGAGATGAAGACCGAGCCCGCCCCGGCCGAACCGGCGCCGCCCGCCCCGGCGCCGTCGGATGCGCCCGCGCCTCAGGGCCACGCCGACCACAACTGATCGTCGCATCGATGGTTTCCGGCGGTTTCCCGTGGGGGAGCCGCCGGACGCCTCAGTTCTGGATAAGGCGGATCAAGTTTCCGTCCGGGTCGATGAGCGCGCCGATCCGCAGTCCCGACTCCTCAAGCTTCGGCGCGTGCAGGCGGGGGTGGCCCCAGCTGGTTTCCGGCAATCCTGAAACGACGCACCCTGCGTAAAACCCGTCCAGGTCGTCCAGCCGCAGGCAGCAGCTGAAGTTGCTGGTCAGCGGATCCACGTCCGGATGCGGGAAGAACTCCAGCGTCAAACCGCCTCTTTTCAGGATCATCCAGCCTTTGTCGCGCCAGTCCTGTTCGAAGCCCAGTCGAGTGTAGAACTGGGACGTAACTTCGAAATCCCGCGACGGTAGGTTGGGCGTGGCGTGGTCGGTCACGGCGAACTCCGGGAATGCAGCAATGCCGCCGTAGCCTAGCCGCAACACCCCTTGCCATCTACCTGGATCGGCGGACACGGCACGTCGGCATAGGAGCAGAACACGCAGCAGTCGCCGGGTAGGGGCTTCAGCTTCACGCCGCAGCCGAGACAATCGTAAAACCAGATGCAGGCGTCGGTGGGCATGGTCTCCGTCGCGACATGACCGCAATCCGGGCAGGTCAGCGTCGAGTCTAGAACGATGGCCCGGGTCATCGCATGGCCGCCAGTCGCGTCATGGCCCACGGCTCGATGTACGGCTGCCAGGCCATGGACAGGACGATCAGCAGACTGGCGATCACCAGCAGCCAGAAGGCGAGCCGCGAAGGGTGGCGGCAGGCCCCGTCTTTCCGACACATCCGCAGGCGACGCCAATGCAGCAGCCAGCCCGCGGCCAGGATGACGGCGGCCAGAAGCGTCAGCCAGTTCCGCGCACCCGCGATGACCGCGGCGCCGGCGAAGGATACGCCCGCCACGGACAGAGCCAGAGGCAACACACAGCACGCGGCCCAGGCGAACACCGAGGCGACACCGCCGAGGGCGGCCGAGGCGCTGACGGCGACCTCGGGCATGCGGGGCCGGTCGTAATCGATGGCCATGGGACCTCCCGTTCGATTTCTGCTACAGGCTACAACCCGTAGCCGCTACAGGATCAAGAGCCATGTCCGCACGAAGTTTGACGATCGGGCGCCTCGCTGACAGCGCCGGGGTGAACCTGGAAACGGTGCGCTACTACGAACGTATCGGGTTGATGCCCGCGCCGGCCCGGACCGAGGGCGGCCACCGCAGCTACGAGCCGGAACACGCCCAGCGCCTGCGCTTCATCCGCCGGTCGCGCGAACTGGGCTTCGGCATCGACGCCATTCGGCGCCTGATCGCGCTGAGCGAGCCGGGCGTTCAGGCGTGCTGCGAAGTCCGCGACATGGCCCAAGACCACATCGCCAGCGTGGACGCCAAGATCGAGGATCTGCAGAGGCTACGGAAAGTGCTGAGGCAGGCTGTGGCCGACTGCAGTGAAGGCGGACGGGTTAGGTGCCCGGTGATTGATGAGCTGGGCTCGAGCTAGCGTCGAAGCTACGACCCTGTGCCGATGACAGCGGTCAGCCTCAGTGCCGTGAAGGCCTGATCGACGCGGCCGCCTCGCGGCAAGCATCTTCGCAACGCCGACATTCTTCGGCGCAGATACGGCAATGCTCGTGCATCTCGGCGTGCTTCTCGCACTCGATGGCGCAGTCGGCGCAAGCCTCGGCGCAGGTCTCGAGCATGCGCTTTATCAAGGCCTCGTTGCTGCCGGCGCGCCGCACGGCGAGCCCGGCCGTAGCCAGACAGACATCGGCGCAGTCGAGATCGAGCCGGATGCACTGGGTCAGGTCCCTGACCATCTCCTCGGCCAGGCAGGCGTCAGCGCTGATGCGGCATACGGCGGCGCAGCCGTAGCCCGCTTCGATCGCGCGAATGAGGCTGTCGTTCACGCTGCCGCGTACGTCGGGGTGGGTGCTGATCATTGGTTGGATTTGCATCGGAGGCTCTCTCGGGTGATCTGGATCCAACCCCGGCGCCGGGAAGATGTTCCGAACGGCGACGCCTCCCGACCTCGTCAAACCCGTACTTCGCCGAGCCGAGATCATGTGGAAATGCGGTGGACCAGACATCAGGGGCCGGCCGGCGACCTCAAGCTCACATGCATTCGACCACGGATCACTGAACCGCTTGCGATTTGGATCTCCGCACTTGCCCGCGAGAGTTCATCTACAATCGGCGGCGCAACCGAGATTGTGGGGTCGGCGGGCTCCGGAACAGAGAGGCGCTGGTCTTGAGCCAGGGACGTAATGCGTCGGCCCGGGCGCGCCGGGCCGGCCTCGTCCTCGCTGCCCTCGAGGGCCGAAGGCTCGTCTTCGCGAGCGGGCCCGCGCGAAAAGTCAGCCTGTTGGTCGCGCGCGCCGTGTTGCGCCTTATACGGCCGGGCGGAGGCCGTTGCCGCTCACATGCAGTTTTTGGCGCCTTCGGGGCCCCGCAAGCGTCTGCGGGCTAGCTCTCGACGCCACGGTTCGCCGCAGCGGACGCTTCGCCTCCGGCTTCCGCCGGCTCCTCAATCCCGTCGCCCATGACCATTCCGCGGGGATCAGCGCTTGCGTGACCGGCCTCGTACGGTCGCGATACGTCAGCGAAGGCATGGTTGCGAGACCCCGGGCGCCTCAGGCGAACGGATTCGCTTGGCCGCGCCGGCCGAGCAGGGGGCTGTGTCCTGCCCGGGCGGGTGCGGGCCTTCTACCAGAGGTTCCGCTGCGATATGGGCGGGCTTAGCCGGCGCTCCACGCCTGGGCGACGTCAGGTCAGGGCGCGACAACTGCGCCCGTCGCCAAACCGGCCCGCGCCCGCCATGGTGGGATTTGGACTCCCAAGGAGCGCTCACTTTGGTTCAAACTCGCCCGCGCTTGTCCCGCCGGACCCTCGTGTTCGGCCTGCCCCTGGTCGCCGTGGCCGGCCCGGCCCTCGCCGCGCCCCCGAAACGGATGATCGCCTACAAGACGCCATGGTGCGGCTGCTGCGGCGGCTGGATCGCCCACATGCGCCAGGCGGGCTGGATCGTCGAGGTCGTCGAGCGCGAGGATCTCGCCCCGATCCGGGCCCGGCATGGCATTCCGGACCGCCTCGCCTCGTGCCACACAGCGGTGGTCGGCGCCTACGCCATCGAGGGCCATGTTCCGTCGAGCGATGTCGAGCGGCTGCTCGGCGAACGCCCCGCCGCCCGCGCACTAAGCGCGCCCGGCATGCCGGCGGGCTCGCCGGGCATGGAGGCCGCCGGGCGCGAACCCTATGCGACCGTCCTGATCCTCAACGACGGTTCGACCCGCGTGTTCGGTCGCCACAACGGGGCCTGAGAAGGCGCACCGCCGGCAGTCACGACGGTTGACGACGCGGCGTCCAGCGCAGCAGGCGCATGGCGTTGGCGGTGACCAGGACCGTGGCTCCGGTGTCAGCGAGGATGGCGGGCCACAGGCCCGTCACCCCGATCACGGTGGTGACCAGGAACACCGCCTTCAAGCCTAAGGCGATGGTGATGTTCTGCCGGATATTGCCCATCACTCCGCGGGACAAGGCGATCATGTCGGGAATGTCCCTGACCCGGCCGTGCAGGACGGCGGCGTCCGCCGTCTCCAGGGCCACGTCGGTGCCGCCGCCCATGGCGAT
>JAHJWA010000390.1 GCA_018828205.1 Alphaproteobacteria bacterium | reverse complement strand
GCCGACGTGCCGCTGGGGGCGTTCCTGTCGGGCGGGGTCGACAGCTCGAGCGTGGTCGCGCTGATGGCCGAGGCCAGCCGCGACAAGGTGCGCAGCTGCTCGATCGGCTTCGATGTCGCGGCGGTCGACGAGACCGGCTACGCGCGCCGGGTCGCCGAGCTCTTCGCCACCGATCACCGCGAGCGGATCGTCTCGCCCGAGGATATCGCCGATCTTGACCGGATCGCAGGCATTTTCGACGAGCCCTTCGCCGATGCCTCGGCGCTGCCGACGCTGCGGGTCTGCGAACTGGCGCGCGAGAATGTGAAGGTGGCGCTGTCGGGCGATGGCGCGGACGAGGCGCTTGCGGGCTATCGCCGCCAGGTCTTCCACCACCGCGAGGAACAGGCGCGCGCCCTCCTGCCGCAGGCCCTGCGCGGGCCGGTGTTCGGGGCGCTGGGCAGGGTCTGGCCCAAGGCCGACTGGGCCCCGCAGGGCTTGCGCGCCAAGACAACCTTCCTCTCGCTCGCCGAGAGCGGGGCGCAGGGCTATGCCCGCGCGCTCGCGATCCTCGACGCTCCGGCGCGCGCGCGGCTCTATGGCGAGGGACTGCTGCGCGAACGCGGCGACTACCGCGCCGAAGACAAGCTCATCGCGCTGATGGAGGACGCGCCCGCGCGCAGCGGGCTCGACGCCGCGCAATATGCCGATCTCAAATTCTGGCTGCCCGGAGATATCCTCACCAAGGTCGATCGCACCAGCATGGCCGTCGGGCTCGAGGCGCGCGAGCCGCTGCTCGACCACCGGCTCGTCGGCTTCGCCGCCAGCCTGCCCGAGCGCCAGCGGGTGCGCGGGCGGCAGGGCAAATGGCTGATGAAACAGGCGATGGAGCGCTATCTCCCGCAGGACATCCTCTACCGTCCCAAACAGGGTTTCGTGACCCCGCTGGCGCAGTGGTTTCGCGGTCCGCTCGCCGACACCGCGCGCGGAATCGCGGCGAGCGAGCGGCTGGTCGAGAGCGGCTGGTTCGACCGCAACGCGCTGGCGCGGATCGCCGAGCAGCATATTTCGCGCCAGTTCGATCACTCGCGCGTGCTGTGGCAATTGGTAATGCTGGACAAGTCGCTGGCAGGCTTGGATTTGCGCGGCTGAGAGAGGTGATGCAAAAATGCATCGCCGACCTGGCCTGAGGTGGTCCCGGAGCAATATCTTACAGAACCGCGACGATCATTTCGTTTGCCAAGCGACTCCCCCCTCGCTTAGATTCCTGGTTAACAAAAGCTATCCACCTGAATCCATTGGACTGGATTGGTCCAGACCAGAGCCGGGGGGCGCATATGGAACGATTGATCGCCGATACGCATCATTCTTCCTCTGACAGCGGTGCTTCGGAGGATGCGCATATCCTGCTTGTCGACCGCGACGAGCCCCATGTCGAGAGCGCCCGCCACCTCGCGATCCCCGAAGAGCTGTTCCGCCTCAACGAGCTCGACGTCCTCTACGACGGCGACGCCCAGGCGCTGTGGACCTATATGCGCCCGCAGGGCCGCCCCAGCTTCACCCCGCCGATGCTCGGCGATTTCGCCAATTGGCAGCGGCTGATCGAACTGGGTTTCGGTCCCGACAAGGTGCCGCTCAGATTCCTGGTGCTGGGCAGCCGCGCGCCCGGCGTGTTCTGCTTCGGCGGCGATCTCGACCTGTTCCGGCGGCTGATCGAGGCGCGCAACCGCGAGGGGCTTGTGACCTACGGCCACCGCTGCTGCCAGATCCTCCACCGCAACATGAACTCGCTCGACCTCCCCATCGTCACCGTGGGCATGGTGCAGGGCGAGGCGCTGGGCGGCGGCTTCGAGGCGTTGCTGTCCTTCGACTATATCGTCGCCGAACGCGGCGCGCGCTTCGGCCTGCCGGAGATGATGTTCGGCCTGTTCCCGGGGATGGGCGCGCATTCGCTGCTCAGCCGCAAGCTGGGCAGCGCGATGGCCGACCGGCTGATCGTCTCGAACGAGAGCTACAGCGCCGAACAGCTCTACGAGCTGGGCGTGGTTCATGTCCTCGCCGAGGATGGCGAGGGGCTGCAGGCGACGCAGGATTTCATCCGCCGCAGCACCCGCAAGCACGCCGGGCTGGTCAATTCGCGCCGCGCGATGAAGGTCTGCTGGGACCTCCAGCTCGAGGAGCTCACCCGGATCACCGAATTGTGGGCCGATGCCGCGCTCCAGCTGGGCGCCAAGGATCTCAAGCTGATGGACCGGCTGGTGACCGCCCAGACGAAGCTCGTCCGGGCGGCCTGATCGCCTGACCGGCGCGCCCCGCTAGCGCGCGTCGACCATCACCACTTCGGCATCCTCCAGCGCGAGCACGGTGATCTCGTCCTCGCCGGTGATCGCCACCCCGTCGCGCGGATTGGCCTCGTGGCCGTTGACCGAAATCCGCCCGACCGGGGCGACCAGATATTGGTGCCGCGCGCCGTCGGTCTTCCAGACCGCGGACTGACCCGCGCTCAGCGTGGTGGCGAGCACCTTGGCGTCGGTGCGGATCGCCAGCGCGTCGTCTTCCTCGGGGTTGCCGCTGGCGAGCACCTCGAAGCCGCCCTCGCGGCTGGCCTTGGGAAACTCGCGCTGGCCCCAGCCGGGCGCCTCGCCGGTGCGGGTGGGCATGATCCAGATCTGGAACAGCGTGGTCTCTTCGTCTTCCTTGTTGAACTCGGCATGGGTGATCCCGGTGCCCGCGCTCATCACCTGGACGTCTCCCGCGGCGGTGCGGCCCTCGTTGCCGAGGCTGTCGCGATGCGTGATCGCGCCGCTGCGCACGAAGGTGACGATCTCCATGTCGCGGTGCGGATGCGGCGGAAACCCGCTGCCGCCGGCGATGGTGTCGTCGTTCCACACCCGGATCGGGCCCCAGCCCATCCGGTCGGGATCGTGATAGGAAGCGAAGCTGAAATGGTGGCGGGCGTCGAGCCAGCCGTGATTGGCATGGCCCAGGCTGGCAAAGGGTCGGATGTCGATCATGGTTTTTCTCGCATCGGCGGGGTGTTGTCGCCGGTATGCGGCATATTTGGGGAGCGCCGACGGGATATCAACGGGGATGGCGAGGGGGGCAGCGTGTCTCGACTGTGCTCGACACGAACGGGGCTGGCGTCCTGCCTCGTCATTGCGAGGTGCCGCAGCAATCCATGGACCTGCGCCTTGGATTGCTTCGCTC
>JAHJWA010000389.1 GCA_018828205.1 Alphaproteobacteria bacterium | reverse complement strand
CTGGAGAACCAGGTGTCGAGCACGTCCTCGTCGCGGGTCAGTTCGACGCCGTCGCCCGCCTGCGCGCGCGCTTCGGCTTCGGTCAGCGCGACATAGGCCTTGCCGTCCGCATCGTACCACGCGGGGATCCGGTGCCCCCACCACAGCTGGCGCGAGACGCACCAAGGCTGGATGTTCTCCATCCAGTTGAAGAAGGTCTTCTCCCAGGACTTGGGGACGATCTCGACCTCGCCGTTCTTCACCGCCGCGAGCGGCGCCCTGGCGAGCTCGGCGGCGTCGACATACCATTGGTCGGTCAGCCAGGGTTCGATCACCACCCCGCCGCGGTCGCCGAAGGGGGTGGCGATGGTGCGCGGTTCGGAATCGAGCTGCTGCTCCTCGCCGTCCTTGGTCTTCGCGATGTGCGGGATGAGGAAGCCCTGCTCCTTCATCCGCTCGACGACCAGCTCGCGCGCGCCGTTCGCGCCATTGCGTTTGAAGCGGTGCAGGCCGAGGAATTCTTGCGGCACCAGCCCGTCGGCGGTCTGGCAGACATTGGCCTCGGCATCGAGCATGTTGAGCATGTCGCCCGGTGCGATCCCGGCGCGCTTGCCGACCTCGAAATCGTTGAAATCATGCCCCGGGGTGATCTTGACCGCGCCGCTGCCCAGCTCGGGATCGGCGTGCTCGTCGGCGACGATCGGAACGCGGCGGCCGGTGATCGGGAGGACGACCTCCTTGCCGACCACGCTGGCATAGCGCTCGTCGCCAGGATGCACCGCGACCGCCATATCGGCGAGCATGGTCTCGGGACGGGTGGTGGCGACGACGATGTGATCCGCGCCGCTTTCGAGCGTGACCCCGTCGGCCAGCGGATAGCGGAAGTGCCAGAACTGGCCCTTCACATCCTGCGTCTCGACCTCGAGATCGGAGATCGCGGTCTTGAGCTTGGGGTCCCAATTGACCAGCCGCTTGTCGCGGTAGATCAGCCCGTCCTTGTGGAGATCGACGAAGGTCTTGAGCACGGCTTTCGAGAAATGCTCGTCCATGGTGAACTGCTCGCGCGACCAGTCCATCGAGCAGCCCAGCCGGCGCAGCTGACCGGTGATGGTGCCGCCGCTTTCTTCCTTCCACTCCCAGACCTTGGCGATGAATTGCTCGCGGGTGTAATTGCTGCGCCTGTCCTGCTGCGCTTCCAACCGGCGCTCGACCACCATCTGCGTGGCGATCCCGGCGTGGTCGGTGCCCACCACCCACAACGCATCCTTGCCGCGCAGCCGCTCGTAGCGGATCATGATGTCCTGCAGCGTGTTGTCGAGCGCATGGCCGATGTGCAGCGACCCGGTGACGTTGGGCGGCGGGTTGACGATGGTGTAGGCCTCGGCGCCCGGACGGTCGGGGCGGAACAGCCCGTTCTGCTCCCAATGGGAATACCAGCGCGCCTCGATGTCGGCGGGGTCGAAAGTCGTCGGAAGATCGGTGCTCATGCCAGCGCCTTTGCCAGCGGGTCTGCCCCTAGGCAACAACTGGCGGCAACAACGGGCGGCAACAACCGCCTGGACAAGCTGCCGCAAGCAGAGTGCGCCTTGTGGCGGGCGCGATTTCGACGCATAGGCTCCCGCCTATGGACAGCGAAGCCGGATTCACGATCTCCGACGAAGGAGAAGGGCACGGCACCATGGCACTGTCCGGGCCCTGGCTGGTGTCCTCGATCGCCGCGCTCGAGCGCGATCTCGCGGGCGTCGAGGGGCCCGTGGCGCGGATCGATCTGAGCGATGTCAGCGAGATCGACACGGTGGGCGCCTGGGTCGCCTGCGATCTCGCCGAACGGCTCGAGGCCGAAGTGGTCGGCGCCAGCGAGCGCGCCACAAGGCTGATGGAAGCGGTCTGCGATCTGGGCGGCGGGATGAAGCTGGCCGCGCCGCGCGATGCGGTGTGGAAGCGCGTCACCGCGAAGACCGGCGAGAAGGTCTATGGCGCGCGCTCGGGCATCTATGGGGTGCTCGGCTTCCTCGGCGCGATTCTCTCGGCCACGGGCACGCTGATCCGTCACCCCAGCCGCTTCCGCGGCAAGGCGCTGGTCCGCCAGATGGAGCTGGTCGGCGTCGCGGCGCTGCCCATTGTCGGGCTGATGAGCTTCCTGATCGGCATCGTCATCGCCCAGCAGGGCGCGGTCCAATTGTCGCAATTCGGCGCCGAGACGCTGACGGTCAACCTGGTCGGCCGGATCACGCTGCGCGAACTGGGCGTGCTGATGACCGCGATCATGGTCGCGGGCCGTTCGGGCTCGGCCTTCGCCGCGCAGATCGGCACGATGAAGCTGACCGAGGAAGTCGACGCCATGCGCACCATCGGCATTTCCCCGGTCGAGGCGCTGGTGATCCCGCGCATTCTGGCGGCGATCCTGATGATGCCGCTGCTGGGGTTCTACGCCTCGGTGATGGCGATCGTCGGCGGCGCGACGATCTCGAATTTCGCGCTCGGTATTCCCTTTCTCAACTTCCTCGAGCGGATCCAGGACGTGGTGCCGATCTACGATCTGTGGGTCGGGATGATCAAGGCACCGGTGTTCGGTCTGATCGTCGGGCTGGCGGGCTGCTATCACGGCATGCAGGTCAAGGGCGATTCCGAGCAGGTGGGGCTGCGCACCACGCTCGCGGTGGTCTCGGCGATCTTCGCGGTTATCGTGCTCGACGCCTTCTTCGCGGTGTTCTTCACCAAGCTGGGGTGGGCGTGATGGAGGATACCGGCAGGCAGCTCGGGCGCCACGAGCGCTACCGCGGCGAGCATCCGGTGGTGGTCAAGGGGCTGGCCAACCGTTTCGGCGACCATGTGGTCCACGAGGATCTCGATCTCGAGGTGCGGCGCGGCGAGATCCTCGGCGTGGTCGGGGGCTCGGGTTCGGGCAAATCGGTGCTGATGCGCTCGATCATCGGGCTGCAGCCGCCCAGCGAGGGCGAGGTCGAGGTGTTCGGCCGCTCGCTGACCAATGCCGAGCCCGATGAAGTGCTCGGCGTTCGCGATCGCTGGGGTGTGTTGTTCCAGGGCGGGGCGCTGTTCTCGACGCTGACCGTGGGCGAGAATGTCGAGGTGCCGCTCAAGCAGTTCTATCCCGAGCTGTCGGACAAATTGCGCAAGGACATCGCCAGCTTCAAAGTGCTGCTCTCGGGCCTGCCCGAGGAAGCGGTCAACCAGTATCCCTCCGAGCTCTCGGGCGGGATGCGCAAGCGCGCCGGGCTGGCGCGGGCGCTGGCGCTCGACCCGGAACTGCTGTTCCTCGACGAGCCGACCGCGGGGCTCGATCCGATCGGCGCCGCGGCCTTCGACCGGCTGACGCTGGAGCTGAAGGAGACGCTGGGGCTGACCGTGTTCCTGATCACCCACGATCTCGACACGCTCCACGCGATCTGCGACCGGGTGGCCGTGCTGGCCGACAAGAAGGTGATCGCGGTCGATACGGTGCCCAATCTGATGGCGCTCGATCACGAATGGATTCAGGAATATTTCAACGGCCCGCGCGGACGCGCGGCGCTCAGCGCGCAGGCGCTCGAGGAATTGCGCAAGCATATGGACATGCCCATCGCCGCGCAGACCCTCAAAGCGTTGGACAATGCGCCGGATAGGAAGGCATAGGCGAGGCAATGGAAACGCGGGCCAATCATGTATGGGTGGGGGCGGTGACGCTGCTGCTGCTGGCTGCGCTGGCGCTGGCCATCGTGTGGATCGCGCGGCTGGGCCAGGGCGACCAGGACGAATACGATATCTTCTTCAAAACCTCGGTGGCGGGTCTCGCCACGGGTTCGCAGGTCTCCTTCGCGGGCGTGCCGGTGGGTCAGGTCAGCCAGATCGTGCTGTGGGAGAAGGATCCCGAATTCGTCCGCGTGCGGATCAAGGTGAAGGACGAGGTGCCGATCCTGGTGGGCACCACCGCGACCATCCAGTCCAGCTTCACCGGGGTCTCGACCATCATGCTCGACGGCGCGCGCAGCGGCCAGCCGCCGATCACCTGCGAAACCACCGCCTGCACCGAGGGCGTGCCGATCATTCCCCCCAAGGCGGGCGGCTTCGGCGAGATCCTCGCCAACGCGCCGCTGCTGCTGGAACGGCTGGCGACGCTGACCGAGCGGCTGACCGGGCTGCTCTCGGACGAGAACCAGGGCGAAATCGCGGGCATTCTCGCCAACACCAACACCATGACTGCGGACCTCGCCCAGGCGACCCCGCAGATCGAGCGCACCATGCTCGAGCTGCAGGTGACCTTGCGCGAATCCTCCGAGGCGCTCGACCAGTTCGAGAAGGTCACCGCCACCACCGACCGGCTGATCAACGAGGAAGGCGTGGCGATCTCGCGGCAATTGCGCGCGACGCTCGACTCCGCCAGCGGCGCGGCGGCGGCGCTCGAGCAGACGCTCGAGGAAGCGCGCCCCGTCACCCGCCAGCTGACCGAAAGCACGCTGCCGGCCGCCGAAGCGACGCTGCGCGACCTGCGCGCCACCAGCAAATCGCTGCGCGATATCACCGAGACCATCGAACAGGATGGTGCCGGCGCGCTGGTGGGCGGGCCGCCCCTGCCCGATTACGAACCGTGAGACACGCCATGACCCGTGCCCGAATCCTCGCCTGCCTGGCCTCCGCGCTGGCGCTGTCCGGCTGCGTCAGCTTCGGCGCCGAGCCGCCGCCCAGCCTGCTGACGCTGACGCCCTCGACGAGCGCGCCGGCCGGCGGCCCGACCAGCGGCACCGCCGGCACCGCGCTGGTGCTGAGCGAGTTCGAGGCACCCGCGCGGCTCGACGTGACCCGCGTGCCGGTGCAGGTGACCGACAGCGAGATCGCCTATCTCAAGGACGCGGTCTGGGTCGAAAAGCCCGCGCGCCTGTTCCGCCGCCTGCTGGCCGAGACCATCCGCACGCGCAGCGACCGCATCGTGATCGACGGCGACGATCCCGGCGTGCTGGCGGATTCGCGGCTGGGCGGCACCTTGCGCGAATTCGGCTACGACGCGGCGACGGGTTCGGTGGTGGTCAGCTTCGACGCGGTCCGCAACGGCGAGGGCACTTCGGTGACCACGCGGCGCTTCGAGGCGGTGGTCCCGGGCGTTCCCGCCGAGGCTGGGCCGGTGGGCACCGCGCTCAACCAGGCGGCGAACGATGTCGCCGGCCAGGTCGCGGCCTGGCTCGGCTGAGCCGCAGTATTATGACACCGGCTTGAGCCTCGGGCGCTAGCCAGCACCGCAGTACCCCCACCCCCGACCCCTCCCCGAGGGGAGGGGAGATGTCATTGGCCGCTAGCTTTTCGCGGCGCGGGCGAAGTCCAGCGCGGCGAGGAATTGCCCGGTCCGCAGCTCGCGGCGCTGCTGCGCTTCCTCGTCGGCGCCCCAGTTCTCGATCTGCCAGTCCTCTTCGAGATTGGCGGCATCCCACAGCGCCCGCGCATCGGCCTCGGGGTCGAGCACCGACAGGCCGACGCAGAGCGAGGCGGCGAGCGAGGTCAGCGTCTCGAGCGCGGCGAGCCCGAAGGGGCTGAACCTGCCGAGCCGTTCGCCTAGGGTCGCCAGCGTTTCGGCGCGCTGCGGACGGTGGATCACCCCGCTCACGCGTTCGAGCACCACGCCCTCGCGCGCCTCGAAGCCCGCGACCAGCGGTTCCCACTGCTGCTGCTGGCGGCGCCAGAACGGCTCGTCGGGGTCGGCGCGGTAGCACAGCGTGTCGGTCTCGACATAGGCGAGCAGATTGGCGCGCACCGGCGCAGGGTCGGGCGCGATCACATCGATGGCGTAATCGGCCAGATCGCGGTGGACGAAGCGCTTGGGGTCGAGCGTCTCGCCCTGGCCGCGCCATTCGGCGGCGAGCAGTTCGGCGAGCGCGCGCGTCGGCAGCAGCTGCGGCTGCCCGCCTTGCGTCTTGATCGCGCGGCCGTCGAGCCGGACGGTCCAGCCCTCGTTCTCCCCGGCGATGGCGACTTCGGAATAGAAACGCTTCATTCGTCGCGGCTCTTCCAGCGTTTGGCGAGGGTGTGCGGGAGGAAGAAGAAGCCCGCCGCACCGCCGATCAGCAGCACGACGCCGAGCAGCATGGGTCCCTCGATCCGGTTTTCCTGGATCAGCAGACCCAGCATAACCGCGAAAATACAGGCCAGACGCACGAGGTGAAGCGCCATGTAGCGCCCCATGGCCGGGTCGCGTTCAGCCATGCGGCCTCTCCTGCAGCAGCGCCTCGAGCCCCGCCATGTCGCTCGCCACCGCGGCCGCGCCGCTGGCGAGCAGCTCCTCGGGCGCATGATAGCCCCAGTCGACCCCGATCGCGTGCACCCCGGCGGCGCTCGCCATCTCCATGTCGAAGCTGGTGTCGCCGATCATCACCGCCGCGCCGGCGGTCACGCCCGCCTCGAACAGCGCGGCCTCGAGCATCGCGGGATGCGGCTTGGAAGGGTGGCGGTCGGCGGTCTGGAGGGTGACGAAGAGCTCGGAGATCGCGTGCCCGGCGAGGCAGGAGGTCAGCCCGCGGTCGCTCTTGCCGGTGGCGACGCCCAGCAGCCAGCCGTCGCCGTGCAGCCGGTGGAGCAGATCGCGCATCCCCTCGAACAGCGGCTCGCTCAGCCGCCCTTCGGTCCGCGCGTTGAAGAAGGCGCTCTTGTAGCCGCCGACGATCTGCGCGCGCTGTTCCTCGCTGGCCTCGGGGGCCAGCCTGACCAGCGCCTGCGGCAGGCTCAGCCCGACGATGCGGCGCACCTGCGCGCGCGGCGGGCAGGGCAGGTCGGCCCCCGCGAAGGCCGCCTCCATCGCCTCGCAGATCGAGGCCTGGCCATCGACCAGCGTCCCGTCGCAATCGAACACCGCCAGCCGCGTCGCGGACGTCATCCCTTGTCTCGCGGCTTCTTCGGGCTGGGACGCTTCACGCGCGTCGGCTTTGCGGTACCGGCGCGGGGGCCCTTGCCCGCGCCTTTCCCGGCGGGCTTGCCCGCAGCCTTGCCGGCCGGCTTGCCGGGACCCTTCGCGGGGCCCCTGGCCTCGGTGGCATCGCGGCGCCCACGGCGCTCGCCGCGGCGGTCCTTGCGGATCGACTTGGCGTGCTGGCGCGCGGCCTGCTTCTTTTCCTCGCGCGATTTGGGCGGGGGCTCGTCGCGCAAGGGTTCGGCGTCGGTGAGCGTGAGGTCGAAGCCCATCTGCTCCATCGTCGCGGCGAAATGCTCGGGCAGTTCGGCGACCGCATCGATCTTGCCGCCGCCGGGCGAGCCGATCACCAGCCGGCGCGCATGGAGATGCATCTTGCGGCTGATGCTGCCGGTCAGGAAGGCGTCCTGGCCGCCGTATTTGCCATCGCCGACGATCGGATTGCCCATCGCCGCGCAATGGACGCGCAATTGGTGGGTGCGCCCGGTCAGCGGTTCGAGCTCGAGCCAGGAGGCCCGGCGACCCGCGGTCTCGACCACGCGGTAACGGGTCTTGGCGATCTGGCCATTTTCCTCGTCGACATGCATCTTCTCGCCGCCGGTGCCCGGCTGCTTGGCCAGCGGCGCCTCGATCGTGCCCTCGCGGACATCGGGAACCCCGACCACCAGCGCCCAATAGACCTTGCGCGCGCTGCGTCCGGAGAAACGGCGCGAGAAATGCGCCGCGCTGCCCGGGGTGCGCGCGATCAGCAGCACCCCGCTGGTGTCCTTGTCGAG
>JAHJWA010000388.1 GCA_018828205.1 Alphaproteobacteria bacterium | reverse complement strand
GACCCCGCCGCAGCCCACCACCGCAACCGATTCACCCGGCACCACCGAGCAGGCGTTGAAGATCGCGCCCGCCCCGGTGGTGACCGCGCAGCCGATCACCGCCGCCCGGTCGAGCGGCATGTCCTTGTCGATCGCGACGCAGGCGTGCTCGTGGATCAGCATCTGCTCGGCAAAGGCCGACAGGTTGAGCATCTGCGCCACGGTCTCGCCGCCGTTGCGGGTGATCCGGGGGCTCTGCGACTGTCCGCGCCGCGTCTCGGCGCCGAGGCACAGCGCCATGCGGCCGGTGACGCAGAACTCGCAATGGCCGCAGAAGGCCGAGAGGCAGGTGACCACATGATCGCCCGGCTTGACCGTCCGGACCTCGGAACCCACCGCGCGGACCACGCCCGCCGCCTCGTGCCCTGGGATCGCAGGCATGGCATGCGGATAGGCACCGTCGATGAAATGCAGGTCCGAATGGCACAGCCCGCACGCCTTGGTGTCGATCAGCACTTCATGCGGCAGCGGATCGGCGAGTTCGACCTCGCCGATCGTCAGCTTGCCGACAGCCTCGAGTATCGCAGCCTTTGCCATCAGCGGGTCGCTCCCATGTCGCCCGAGCTCGGCCGGTTGTCGTTACGAGCGGGGCCCTTGCCGTCGCGCAGCGCATTGGCGCTGGGGCCTTCGTTGGGGGCGTGCTTGGCAAACTCCATCCGCGCGATCGAGCGGGCGTGGACCTCGTCGGGCCCGTCCGCCAGCCGCAGCGTGCGCTGGTGGGCATAGGCGTTGGCGAGCCCGTAATCGTCCGAGACGCCGCCGCCGCCGTGGGCCTGGATGGCATCGTCGATGATCTTGAGCGCCATGTTGGGCGCCTGCACCTTGATCATCGCGATCTCCTGCTTGGCGCTCTTGTTGCCGACCTTGTCCATCATGTCGGCGGCCTTGAGGCACAGCAGGCGGGTCATGTCGATGTCGATCCGGGCGCGCGCGACGCGTTCCTCCCATACCGAGTGCTTGTAGATCGGCTTGCCGAAGGCTTCGCGTTCCTGCAGCCGCCGGCACATCTTCTCGAGCGCTTCCTCGGCCACGCCGATGGTGCGCATGCAGTGATGGATGCGGCCCGGCCCGAGGCGGCCCTGCGCGATCTCGAAGCCGCGGCCTTCGCCCAGCAGCATGGCCGAGACGGGAACGCGGACGTCCTTGAGCTCGACTTCCATATGGCCGTGGGGGGCATCGTCATAGCCGAACACCGGCAGGTGGCGCAGGATGTTCACGCCCTTGGCATCGTTGGACATCAGGATCATCGACTGCTGCGCATGGCGCCCGGCATTGAGGTCGGTCTTGCCCATCACGATCGACACCTTGCAGCGCGGATCGCCGAGGCCCGAGGACCACCATTTGCGGCCGTTGATGACATATTCGTCGCCGTCGCGCTCGATGCGGGTCTCGATATTGGTGGCATCCGACGAAGCGGTGAAGGGCTCGGTCATCAGGAAGGCGGAGCGGATCTCGCCATTCATCAGCGGGGTGAGCCACTGCTCCTTCTGCTCGCGCGTTCCGTAGCGGTGGAACACTTCCATATTGCCGGTGTCGGGCGCCGAGCAGTTGAACACTTCGGAGGCGAAACCGATCTTGCCCATTTCCTCGGCGCAGAGCGCGTATTCGAGATTGGTCAGGCCCGGACCTTCGAAGTCGTAGGTGTCGTCGACATGGTGGTGGCCGTCGTTGCGCGGCGGCATGAACAGGTTCCAGATGCCCTGTTCCTTGGCCTTGGCTTTCAGTTCCTGGACCACCGGGATCACCTTCCAGCGATCGCCCTGGGCATCCTGTTCGCGATAGGTCGGGACCGCGGGCCGGACGTGGCTTTCGATGAAATCCCTGACCCTGTCGCGCCAATAGACCTGCCGTTCGGTGGGTTCGAAATCCATATCCACTATCCTCTCGATTTAAATTCGTTGCTCTATGAAACTGGCAGAGCGACCGCGCCCCGCCAAGGAAAAAACCGGATCTTGCGTCAGGGCGGGGTGATCCCGGCGTCGATATCCGCACGCGCGGCGCGGTCGAGCGCGGCGAGCCTCGCTTCGTGATCCGCGCGGCCGATCGGGAAGCGCGCGAGCCAGAAGGCAGCGAACAGCGCCAGCGCGATCGAGATGCCCAGATAGAGCAGGATCATGCTGGCCAGCACCGGCTGTTCAACCGTGCCCGGCGCGGAATTGGTAGGCAATTGCGACAGGGCGATGATCTGGCCGGTCACGAAGATACCCGCGCCGGTGGCGCATTTCTGGATGAACCAATTGCCCGAATAGAACGAGCCTTCGGCGCGCCGGCCGCTGCGTTCCTGGAACGCCTCGACGATCTCGGCGATCATCGAGGAGGCGGAGATCATCATCGTGACCCCGAACATGTTGGCGAACAGCAGGAAGCCGAAATAGAGCAGCGTGGAAGCCTGCACGCCCGCGAGGAGGCCGGTCTCGCCCGGTGCGGGCGGCGCGCCCACTTCGGGCCAAAAGCCCGCCAGGAACAGCAGGAAGGGCGTCGCCAAGAGCGCCACGCTGGCGATCGCCGCGATCGCCGCGGTCCTGGCCTTGCCCCAGCGGCGGTGCATCGGCCCGACCACGAAGAACATCATCACCACCGAGAGGAACAGCACCAGCGGATAGCCAACCAGTTCGACGCTCGACATCTGCCAGACGAAGAGGTTGAGGTAGTTGGTGATCGAGAAGGTCATCCCCTGGCTGATGTAGGCCGCCAGCCCGCCCAGCGCGAAGATCAGGAAGGCTTTCTCGCGGAAGGCGTCGGCGATCTCCGAGAAGGCGGTGCGGATGGTGAAGGGGGGCGGCTTGTGCGCGGGCAGATGCGCGACGAGCCGGTGCTGGCCGATCGCCGAACCGACCACCGAAACGAAGATCAACAGCGCGCCGAAGATGCCGAAATAGCTGTAACCGCCGGCCTGCAGCAGCCCTTCGGCACCCGGCATGAACACGGTGTAGGCGAGCAGCATCATCAGCAGCCCGCCCATCCAGCCGAACAAATAGCGATAGCG
>JAHJWA010000387.1 GCA_018828205.1 Alphaproteobacteria bacterium | reverse complement strand
GAGCGCTCGACGATGTCGATCTGACCATCACCAAGGGCGAGATTTTCGCTCTGCTCGGGCCCAATGGGGCGGGCAAGACCACGCTGATCGGCGCCGTCTGCGGGATGGTCACGCCCTCCTCGGGCACCATCCGCGCCTTCGGTCACGATCTCTCGCGCGACTGGCGCCAGGCGCGCAAGCGCATCGGTCTGGTGCCGCAGGAACTCGCCACCGACATGTTCGAGCCGGTCCGCCGCGCGGTCGCCTTTTCGCGCGGGCTGTTCGGCCTGCCGCCCAACCCCGCGCGGATCGAGGAGATCCTGCGTTCGCTCAGCCTGTGGGACAAGCGCGACGAGCGGATCATGGCGCTTTCGGGCGGGATGAAGCGCCGCGTGCTGATCGCCAAGGCGCTGGCGCACGAACCCGACCTGCTGTTCCTCGACGAACCCACAGCGGGCGTCGATGTCGAACTGCGCAAGGGCATGTGGCAGCTGATCGGCCAGATGCGCGCGCGCGGCGTCACCGTGATTCTCACCACCCATTATATCGAGGAAGCCGAGGAAATGGCCGACCGCGTCGGGGTGATCCGCAACGGGCGGCTGCTGATGGTCGACGAGAAAACCGCGATGATGGCGCGGCTCGGCCGTACCGAGGCGCATATCACGCTGGCCGAGCCGATGGCCGTCATCCCGCCCGCGCTGGCGGATTTCCCGATCGAGATCGAGCATGGCGGGCTGGGCCTGTGCTATCGCGGCGGCGACGGCACCGGCAAGGGCAAGGAAGAGGTCGCCTCGCTGACCAAGGCGCTGACCCATGCCGGGATCGACTACACCGGGATCGATGTACGTGAGAGCAGCCTCGAGGATATTTTCGTCTCGGTGCTGGGCGAGGGCGAAACGCCCCAGCCGGCCACGGCCGCAAGGGAGCCCGCGTGATGCATTTCAGTGCCCGCTCCGCCTGGTCGATCTTCATCCGCGAGATCATGCGCGCCTTCCGCACCGCCTTCCAGTCGATCATCGCCCCGGTGCTCACCACCTCGCTCTATTTTATCGTCTTCGGGGCGGCGATCGGCGGGCGCATGCCCGATCTCGGCGGGGTCGATTACGGCGCCTTCATCATTCCCGGACTGCTGATGCTCACCCTGCTGGGGGAAACCACCAGCAACGCCAGTTTCGGTATCTACATGCCGCGCTTCACCGGCACGATCTACGAACTGCTCTCCGCGCCCGTGGGGGTCGGGGAAACGCTGGCGGGCTTCGTCGGCGCGGCGGCGGTCAAGAGCCTGATCCTGGCCGCGATCATCCTGCTCACCGCGCGACTGTTCGTCGATTACTCGATCGCGCACCCGGTGCTGGCGGTGATCTATATCATCCTCGTCGCCGCGAGCTTTAGCCTGTTCGGCTTTATTCTCGGCGTCTGGGCGGACAATTTCGAGAAGCTGGGGATCATCCCGCTGCTGTTCCTCACCCCGCTCACTTTCCTTGGCGGCACCTTCTACTCGATCGACATGCTGCCGGAACCCTGGGACACGATCGCGCTGTTCAACCCGATCGTCTATCTGGTCAGCGGGCTGCGCTGGACCTTCTACGGCAGCGCGGATGTCGACATCTGGATCAGCTTCGCGATCACGCTGGGTTTCCTCGCGACCTGCGTCGCGATCATCGCCACGATCTTCAAGACGGGCTGGCGACTGCGCGCCTGATTGGCTATCGGCGCGGCAATGATCCTGCACGCCCGTCCCTCGCTCGTCGCCGCAGCCCTCCTTTCTTCCTGGGCAATGCCCGCGCAAGCGGAACTGCCCGAGGGCGTACGCGCGATGATCGAGGCCGCTCGTGCGACCGGCGATCCTGCCAAGGTCGCCACCGCGCTGGAACTCGCCCGCAGCGCCTATCCCGGCGAAGCCGAGGCGATCGCCGCGATCGAGACCGAATGGGCTGCCGCCAAAGCGGAACGCGACACGCTCGCCGCCGCGCAGCACGAAGAATCGATCCGCTCCTCCGGACTGCTCGAGCTGTGGAGCGGCGAAGGCGAGCTGGGCGGTTTTCAGTCGAGCGGCAACAGCGATACGGCCGGGTTGACGGCCTCGCTCTCGCTGATCCGCGAAGGCATCGACTGGACGCACCGGGTGCGCGCACGGGCGGATTATCAGAGCCAGAACGGCGTCACCAGCCGCGAGAACTTCCTCTTCGCCTACGAACCGCGCTGGCAATTCGGCGAGGACGTTTTCGCCTACGGGCTGGCACAATTCGAGCGCGACCGGGTCCAGGGCGTCACCGGTCGCTACGCGATCTCGGGTGGGCTGGGTTACAACATCGCCGATAGCGAGGATTTCTCGCTTTCGGTCAAGGCGGGCCCCGCTTTTCGGATCACCGAGTCCACCGACGGAAGCCGCGAGAGCCGCATCGCCGGACTGGTGGGGGCTGATTTCGACTGGCGCATGCTCGAGCGGCTGACGCTCACCCAGGACGTCAACGCGCTTGCCGAGACCGGCGGTCAGGCGGTGGCGGTGTTCGATGCCGCCGGTACCACGCTCAATCTGATCACCGGGCTGGATTTCCGGGTCACCGACAGCCTGCGCACGCGGCTGTCCTATCAGGTGGACTATGACAGCAGTCCTCCGGTCGGCAATGTCACCACCGACACGCTGACCCGCGCCACCATCATCTACGGGTTTTGACCATGGCCGAGAGGTTTGCCTTCCGCATCGATGCGACCGACGGCAGGGCGCGCACCGGCAGTATCGCGATGCTGCGCGGCGAGATCCGCACCCCCGCCTTCATGCCCGTTGGCACAGCAGCGACGGTCAAGGCGATGAAGCCCGAAGCGGTGCGCAGGACCGGCGCCGATATTATCCTGGGCAACACCTATCATCTCATGCTGCGCCCCGGCGCCGAGCGGATGGCGCGGCTCGGAGGCCTCCATTCCTTTATGAACTGGTCGCGTCCGATCCTCACCGACAGCGGCGGCTATCAGGTGATGAGCCTGTCCGACCTCAACAAGCTGACCGAGGAGGGCGTCGAGTTCCGCAGCCATCTCGACGGCTCGAAGCACATGCTGACCCCCGAGCGCTCGATGGAAATCCAGCGGCTGTTGGGGTCGGACATCGTCATGGCCTTCGACGAATGCCCCCGCGCCGACCGGCCCTTCGCCGAGATCGAGGCGAGCATGGAAATGTCGATGCGCTGGGCGCAGCGCAGCCGCGATGCCTTCGACGCCGGGGGCGAACACGCGACCCGCGCCGCTTTGTTCGGTATCCAGCAGGGCGCGCTCGACGAGGGGCTGCGCGGCCGATCCGCTGCGGCTTTGCGCGAGATCGGCTTCGACGGTTATGCGATCGGCGGGCTGGCGGTGGGCGAAGGGCAGGAGGCGATGTTCGCCACGCTCGATTTCGCCCCCGGTCAATTGCCCGAGGAGGCACCGCGCTATCTGATGGGAGTCGGCAAGCCCGACGATCTGGTCGGCGCGGTCGAGCGCGGGATCGACATGTTCGACTGCGTGCTGCCGAGCCGCTCGGGGCGCAACGGCCAGGCCTTCACCTGGAACGGTCCGATCAACCTGCGCAACGCCCGCTTCGCCGAGGACCTCGAGCCTCTCGATCCGCGCTGCGCCTGCGACACCTGCGCCACCTACAGCCGCGCCTATCTGCACCACCTCGTCAAGGCGGGCGAGATCCTGGGCGCGGTGCTGATGACCGAGCACAACATCGCCTTCTACCAGCAGCTGATGCAGGCGATGCGCGAGGCGATCGGCACGGGCGAATTCGCCGGATTCGCCGCCAATTTTAGGCAGGATTACGGCAAGAATTGAAAGGGTTGCAGGTTTTGCCTGCGCCGGTAGACTACCCCCTCGTGAAACCGGGGGGTCGTTTCCATGAGAATAGGTTTTGGGCTTGCTGCCGCTGTGTCCGTCATCGCCATCGCGGGGGGCACACCTGCCATTGTAGCTGCGGAGACGCTTGAGGAAACCGCAGCACGGTTCGGCATTCGTCAGACGGTGCTGCAGATCAGCCTCTCGCCGACGGGTCAGAAAATAGCCTTCATCGAGCCGGGTCCGCAGGGAAGCGAAATCCTCAACGTGATCGATCTCGTCGGGGACGCCACGATCAAGCCGATCCTCACCAACAGCGAACAGCGCTCGGACCTGTCGCGCTGCGACTGGGCCTCCGAGGAACGGCTGGTTTGCATGGTGGATATGGTCAGCGAGGGGTCAAGCGTACTGATCGGTTTTTCGCGCGTTCTGGCGATCGGGGCGGATGGCTCCGAACCCCTGTTGCTCACACCGCGAACCGACATGCGCGCTCTGGGTTACCGGCAGGACGGCGGTACCATTCTGGCGCTCGATGTGAGTGACGGAGACGATACCGTCCTGATGACCAAGGAATATGTCCCGGAACGCACCATCGGGACACGTCTTGCCAACGAGGCGAGCGGGCTCGGCGTCGAGGAGGTCAATGTTATCGACGGTCGCCGCAAGAAGGTGGAGAACCCCGACAGCGATGCCGTGGTCTACATCGCCGACGACAAGGGCGATGTGCGCATGAAGGTCCGCCACCCAAGAGGAGTCGGATCCAATCTTGGCGACGAGCAATATTTTTACTACCGCGGGCCGAACAAGTCGGGCTGGACCTTGCTCTCCAGGGTAAAGCTCGACGCGCAGACTGCCTCGGGTTTTATCCCCGTCGCGGTCGACTCGCAGCGCAATGTTGCCTTCGGCTTCGATGCGGTGGACGGATACACGGGGGTTGTCGAAGTGCCGCTCGACGGCGTCGGCGAGCCGAGAGTCGTGATGGCGCGCGATGACGTCGATGTCGATCGCCTGATCCGCATCGGACGCCAGCGCCGGGTCGTGGGCGCAAGCTATGCCACCGAGAAGCGCGCCGTCGAGTATTTCGACGCCGATTTGAAGACATTCGCTGCGCAATTGCAGGAGGCGCTCCCGGGCAAGCCCCTGATCAACATCGTCGGCGCCAGCGCGGACGAAAGCCGCCTGCTGATCGTCGCATCGAGCGATACCGACCCAGGCATGGTCTATCTCTACGACCGGACAAGCCGTGAACTGAGCGAAGTGATACCGCTGCGCGAGCATCTCCAGAACCAGACGATGGGGGCGATGACGCCGGTTTCCTTTCCCGCTGCGGATGGAACTCCGATTCCCGCCTATTTGACATTGCCCCCTGGCTCGGATGGCAAAAATCTCCCCGCGATCGTCCTGCCCCACGGCGGGCCGAGCGCGCGCGACGAATGGGGTTTCGACTGGCTGGTGCAGTTTTTTGCCGCCCGTGGCTTTGCTGTCCTGCAGCCGAACTTCCGCGGATCCGCCGGTTATGGGGAAGCATGGTTCGGACGCAACGGCTTCCAAGCCTGGGAGACGGCGATTGGCGATGTCAATGATGCCGGCCGCTGGCTGGTGCGCGAAGGGATCGCCGAGTCCGACCGGCTGGCGGTGGTGGGCTGGTCATACGGCGGCTACGCGGCGCTGCAGTCGCAAGTGCTCGACTCGTCGCTCTACCAGGCGGTGGTGGCGATTGCTCCGGTCACCGACCTCGACCAGCTGCGCGACGATGCCCGCCCCTATACCAATTTCGGGCTCGTCGATGCCTTCATCGGGCAGGGACCGCATGTTCGCACGGGCAGTCCTGCCAAACATGCCGCCTCCTTCGCTGCACCGGTCATGCTGTTCCACGGCACGCTCGATCAGAACGTCGCCGTCGTTCATTCGCGGATGATGGCCAAGCGCCTGAAGGATGCTGGGAAGGCGGTTGAATATGTGGAGCTCGAGGGCCTCGATCACGGGCTCGCCGACAGCAAGGCGCGGTCAGACATGTTGCAACATATCGATATTTTCCTGAACAGCGATCTGGGGGGCTGAGCTCAAGGCAGGACGTTCTGCCGCCTGGCGGCACCGGGCATCGTCCCGGAAGGGCGGCACAAAAAAGGCGGCCTCGAGAGGCCGCCTTTTCTTGTCGAGATGTCCTGCTCTCAGATCAGCGGGAGTAGAACTCGACGACCAGATTGGGTTCCATCGTGACCGGGTAAGGCACTTCATCGAGCTTGGGCACGCGGGTGAAGGTCACCTTCTCGGTACCGTCGGGCGCGACATAGTCGGGAATATCGCGCTCGGGCAGGCTCTGCGCCTCGATGACGAGCGCCATGTCCTTGGCCTTGCTGCCCAGGCTGATGACATCGCCGACGTCGCAACGACGCGAGGGGATGTTGCACTTCACGCCGTTCACATAGATGTGACCGTGGTTGACGATCTGCCGCGCCGACCACACGGTCGGAGCGAATTTCGCACGATAGACGATCATGTCGAGACGACGCTCGAGCAGGCCGATCAGGTTCTGGCCCGAATCGCCCTTCATCCGCGTGGCGTCGGCATAGGTGCGCTTGAACTGCTTCTCGGTGACGTCGCCGTAATAGCCCTTGAGCTTCTGCTTGGCGCGCAGCTGGAGGCCGAAATCGCTGACCTTGCTCTTGCGACGCTGGCCGTGCTGGCCGGGGCCGTAGGAGCGCTTGTTGACCGGGGAATTCGGGCGACCCCAGATGTTCTCGCCCATCCGGCGGTCGAGCTTGTACTTGGCGCTTTTGCGCTTCGACATAATAAGTCCTTCGATTTGCCATCGCCACCCCAGTGGTGGCGCTCTAACCCGGTATCGCACCGCTGGAGCAATTCTCCAGCGCGGCTGCCGCTTCACCGGGGTGCGGAGCCAATTCGCGAAGCGCGCGCCATAGCAGGCGGGGGCGAGGGGTCAAGACGCGAGATCCGCGCTCGACAAATGCGGGCCGGGGCGGCAGTGCGCCTCGCCATGACCAGCCAGATCAAACAGCCCTCAGACTGCAGCACCATGCGCGAGGTACGCGACGGCGTCGATGCCACCGATCGCGCGCTGATGGACCTGCTCGACCGCCGCTACGGCTACATGCGCGCGGCCGCGCGGATCAAGCAGGACCGCGACGCGGTGCGCGACGAAGCGCGCAAAGCCGCGGTGATCGGCAATGCCCGCACCGATGCGGCAGCGCGTGGGCTCCCGGCCAGCGAACTGGCCGAGATCTGGGACCGGCTGGTGGAAAGCTCGATCGCCTATGAAATGGTCGAATGGGACCGGATCAGAAACGCCGCTTGAACCATATGCAGCGGCGTCAATTGCCGCGGTTGAACTCGCGCCATTGCTCCTGCGTCATACAGAGACGTTGCCGCTGCCGGCTACCGGTCTCGATGGCGACACGGCGGCAGATCTGCTTCGGTTCGGAAGCCGCTTCCTGCTCCGCAGCCCGTTCTTTTTCGCTCGTAGCTTCCTTCTGCTCGGGATCGGCTGCCGATGCCGGAACCCCGGTCAGGGCGAGAGCGAAGGCAAGCGATTTGAGCACGTGGCGCATGGAAGGACCCTCGAGTGATTTCGGAGCGTTTTGAACTGGCTAGCTGGCAAGGATAGGCTGCGCTAGCGAAATGTCTCCGGCTCGAATTCGGCTAGTCGCGCTTTGCTCTCGCCAGCGTCGTCAAGACACCGCGCAGCGTCCGGACCTCGTAGTGGTTCCAGCCCGGCTTGGTCAGCACATTGCGCAAGGTCGTGCGGGTCACTTCGTCGCGGATTGCGGGCATGAAATAGCCCTTGGGCTCGAGCATCGACTCCAGATGACCGATCAGCCCGTCGAGTTCCTCCTGCGGCGCGGGCGGCAGGACTTCCTCCTGCGTCGGCTGCGAGAGCGTGCGGGTCTTGGACCATTCATAGGCGCACAGGATCACCGCCTGCGCCAGGTTGAGCGAGCCGAATTCGGGGTTGATCGGCACGGTGATGATCGCGCGCGCATAGCCGACGTCCTGGATGTCGAGCCCCGAGCGCTCGGGCCCGAACAGCAGGGCGGATCTGCCCGGCGCTGCATCGATCTCGCGCGCCGCCTCCTCGGGCGTGACGACGGGCTTGGTCACTCCGCGCTTGCGCACCGTGGTGGCGTAGACATGCGAGCAATCCGCGACCGCCTCGCCGACGGTGTCGAACAGCTTGGCCTCGGCGAGCACGCGGTCGGCACCCGCTGCGGCCGGGCCGGCGCTGGGGTTGGGCCAGCCGTCGCGCGGCGCGACCAGCCGCATCTCGGTAAGCCCGAAGTTGAGCATCGCCCGCGCGGCCTTGCCGATGTTCTCGCCCAGTTGCGGGCGAACCAGGACGATGGCGGGGGCTTCAGCCACCGGCTGTGCCGCCCGAGTTCTCGGCCTGCGCGGCTTCCTGCACGGTGCTGGCGAATTCCTCGAAATCGCGTGCCTCGCTGAAATCGCGATACACGCTCGCGAAACGAATATAGGCGACGCTGTCGATCTGGCGCAGCCCGTCCATCACCATCTCGCCGATCCGGCTCGAGGGGATTTCAGCCTCGCCCGCGGTCTCGACCTGGCGCTGGATACCCGAGACCAGCTGGTCGATCCGCTCGGGCGCGACATCGCGTTTGCGGCAGGCGAGGCTGATCGATTGCTCGAGCTTGCGCCGCTCGAAGGGTTCGCGGCGCACCGCCTTCGCGTTGCCGCCCGATTTGACCACTGTCACCTCGCGCAATTGCACGCGTTCGAAGGTGGTGAAGCGCGCGCCGCAATGCGCACATTGCCGCCGTCGCCGGATCGCGGCATTGTCCTCGGTCGGACGCGAATCCTTTACCTGGCTGTCGTCATGGGCGCAAAAGGGACAACGCATTCAGGAGGTTATTTCTTGATCCTGGTGTAG
>JAHJWA010000386.1 GCA_018828205.1 Alphaproteobacteria bacterium | reverse complement strand
GGCAGGCCGCCTGCGGCGCTCCCGCATCCTCAGAATGAGGTCACTCTTCGCCCATCCGCAACGCCGCGATAAACGCCTCCTGCGGAATGCTCACATTGCCCCCGGCCTTCGCCGGGGCAGGCCGCCTGCGGCGCTCCCGCATCCTCAGAATGAGGTCACTCCTCCCCCATCCGCAGTGCGGCAATAAACGCCTCCTGCGGGATCGACACATTGCCATATTCCCGCATCCGCGCCTTGCCCTTCTTCTGCTTGTCGAGCAGCTTCTTCTTGCGGCTGATGTCGCCGCCGTAGCATTTGGCGGTGACGTCCTTGCGCAGCGCGGCGATCGTCTCGCGGGCGATCACCTTGCCGCCGATCGCGGCCTGGATCGGGATCTTGAACAGATGCCGCGGGATCAAATCCTTGAGCCGCTCGCACATGCCGCGGCCGCGCTCCTCGGCGACCGCGCGGTGGACGATCAGGCTGAGCGCGTCGACCGGCTCGTTGTTGACGAGGATGCTCATCTTGACGAGATCGCCCTCGCGCAGCCCGATCTGCTCGTAGTCGAAGCTGGCGTAGCCGCGGCTGATGCTCTTGAGGCGGTCGTAGAAGTCGAACACCACCTCGTTGAGCGGCAGCTCGTAGGTCACCTGCGCGCGGCCGGCCACATAGGTCAGATCGGTCTGGATCCCGCGGCGGTCCTGGCACAGTTTGAGGATCGAGCCGAGATAGTCGTCGGGGGTGTAGATCACCGCCTTGATCCACGGCTCCTCGATCATCTCGATCCGGCTGGGGTCGGGGTAATCGGCCGGATTGTGCAGCTCGATGACCTTGGCGTCCTCGTTCTTGGTGTGGCCCAGCGCGATGCGGTAGACCACGGAGGGCGCGGTGGTGATGAGGTCGAGATCGTATTCGCGGGTCAGCCGCTCCTGGATGATCTCGAGATGCAGCAGGCCGAGGAAGCCGCAGCGGAAGCCGAAGCCCAGCGCGGCGGAGCTTTCCATCTCGTAGGAGAAGCTGGCGTCGTTGAGCCGCAGCTTGCCGATGCTCTCGCGCAGCTTCTCGAACTCGGCGGCGTCGACCGGGAACAGCCCGCAGAACACCACCGGCTGGACTTCCTTGTAGCCCGCCAGCGCCTTGTCCGCGCCGCCCTTGACCGTGGTGATGGTGTCGCCGACGCGGGCCTGCTCGACCTCCTTGATCTGCGCGGTGATGAAGCCGATCTCGCCGGGGCCCAGCTCGGGGAGCTCGACGCGCTTGGGGGTGAAGGCGCCGACGCGGTCGATGAGATGCTGCGTGCCGCCCTGCATGAAGCGCACGTTGAGACCCTTTTTGAGCACGCCGTCGATGACGCGCACGAGGATGACCACGCCCAGATAGGGGTCGTACCAGCTGTCGACCAGCATGGCCTTGAGCGGCTTGTCGCGGTCGCCCGTGGGGGGCGGGATGCGCTTGACCACGGCTTCCAGCACCTCGGCGATGCCGATGCCGGACTTGGCGCTGGTGAGCACCGCGTCATCCGCGGGGAGGCCGATGATGTCCTCGATCTCGGCCTTGACCTTGTCGGGGTCGGCGGCGGGGAGATCGATCTTGTTGATCACGGGGACGATCTCGTGGTCGTGCTCGATCGACTGATAGACATTGGCGAGCGTCTGCGCCTCGACCCCCTGCGCCGCGTCGACCACCAGCAGCGCGCCCTCGCAGGCGGCGAGGGAGCGGGAGACCTCATAGGCGAAGTTGACATGGCCGGGCGTGTCCATGAGGTTGAGATGGTAGGTCTCGCCATCCTCGGCGGTGTAGCGAAGATTGACCGTCTGGGCCTTGATGGTGATCCCGCGCTCGCGCTCGATGTCCATGTTATCAAGGACTTGCTCGCTCATCTCGCGCAGGGTGAGCCCCCCGCAATGCTGGATCAGCCGGTCGGCGAGCGTGGACTTGCCATGATCGATATGCGCGATGATGGAAAAATTGCGGATCTTGGAAAGGTCGGTCATCGCCCCCGCGCATAGCCGCGCTGGCACCCCGCGCCAAGCGGCAGATTGGTGCGGTGCTCAGTCCTTGCGCAAGGGTTGCGCCGCGCTGCCGTTCGCCAGCTTGAACCGGGGGTAGCTGCGCTTCGCCTCGCCGCCCGCCGCCTGGGTGGGAGGAAGCGCCGGCAGCGGAGCCCCCGCCGCCGCGATCTCATAGGGGCTGGCCCGCTCGCGGGTGCACAGCCCGCCGGCGCCGTCGTCGACCAGCGGTTCCTCGAACTCGACCCCCTGGGTGTCGTCCATCGCCCGCATAACGGTGCAGACCGCCAGCTGGCCCTGCGCGAAGTCGAGCACGAACTCGGTCCCCACCGGCACGTCGCACAGCCCCTGGATCATCGCCCCGCTGCGCGAGAGATTGCGCAGCGTGACCTCGTAGTAATGGCCCTCGTGGATCACCCCCACCTTGCGGAAAACGGTGCGCCGGCTGGCGCGCTGATTGCCGCTGTCGCTGGGTGCGAGGCGCCATTCGCCGCTGGCGATTTCCTCCAGCACCTGGGCAGCCGGAAGCGCTTCCGCGAAGACGAAGCCCTGCGCGCCCGCAACCCCGAGCGTCCGCAATTCCTCGAGCAGCGCGGGCGAATGGACCCCGGTGGCGTGGGTTTCCATCCCCAGCGCCCCGGCCAGCGCGACGATCGCGCGGACCATTCCCATGTCGCCATGCTCGTGACGCACCGAGGTCTCGAAGAAGCCCGCGCCGATCTTGACCGCGGTGAAGGGGGCGCGGCGCAGATAGCCGAGCGAGGTGAAGCCCGTGCCGAATTCGTCGAGCGTCAGCCGCACCCCGAGCTTGAACAGCGCCGAGAGCGTGGTGTCGACCGCGCCGGGATCGCCCTGGAGGATCGATTCGCGCAGCTCCAGCTCGAGCCGCGCGGGGTCGAGCCCGCTCTGCTCGATCACCTCGGCGACCATCGCGGCAAAGCCCGCGGCGAAGAACTGGACCGGCGAGACATTGACCGCCACCCGCAGGCTGTCGGGCCAGCCCAGCGCGTCCGCGCAGGCCCTGCGCAGCGCCCATTCGCCGAGCGGGACGATCAGCCGGCTTCCTTCGGCGACGGGGAGGAAGGTCTCGGGGCCGACCCGCCCGCGTTCCTCGTCCTCCCAGACATATTGCGCCTCGAGCCCGACGACACGGTTGTCCTCCAGCGTGGCGAGCGGCTGGTATTCGAGCGAGAACCGCCCGCCCTCGAGCGCCTGCGCGAGATCCTCTTCCATCCGCTTGCGCAGCCTGGCCTCGTGTTCGAGATCGGCGGCATAGAAGCGGAACTGCCCTCGCCCGCCGTTCTTCGAGGCGTAAAGCGCCAGATCCGCGGCGCGGGTCAGTTCGTCGCGCTCGACGCCGTCATAGGGGGCGATCGCGATCCCCACCGAACAGCCGATGGTGCAGCGGCCTTCCTCGACCGAATAGGGCTGCGAGATCATCGCGATGATCCGCTTGGCCAGTTCGCCGAGCTCGCCGCGATCCGCCATATCGGGGATCAGCAGCTGGAACTCGTCGCCACCCAGCCTGCCGATCTCGCCGCGCCCGGCGACCACCGCTTGGAGCCGTTCGGCAACCTGCTGGAGCAGCTGGTCGCCCGCTGCATGGCCCAGCGTGTCGTTGACCTGCTTGAAGCGGTCGAGGTCGAGCATCAGGATGGCGGTCTGGCGTTTGGCGGCGCGGAAGGCGGCGAGCGTGGAATCGATCCGCTGCTCCATCCGGTGCCGGTTTGCGAGCCCGGTCAGCGAGTCGAACTTGGCCAGCCTCGCCGCCTCCGCCTCGCCGCGGAACTCCGCGGTGACGTCGAGGCCGGTGCCGCGAAAGCCGAGGAATTCGCCCTCGGGGTCGAAATGCGGCCGACCCGCCAGGCGCAGGACGAGATCGACCGAATCCCGAGCGCAAGCCACGGTGAGATTGGAGAAGGGTTTGCGCGCCGCCAGCTTGAGCCCGAGCGAGCGGCCGTCGGCCTCGCCATCGGCAGGCGCGAAGTGGGCCTGAAACGGATCGCCGACCAGGCTCTCCGCAGCGGTTCCGAGCAGCTCGGGAATCGAAGGGCTGATATAGGCGATGCGGCCCGCAACGTCGGTCGACCAGAACAGGCTCGCCCCGCTTGCCTCGAGCTGTTCGACAAGCGCGAGCTTTTCGTGATCCACCAGCGCGGCGGGCACCACCGCGTCCACGGCGTCGGCCACGGCCTCAGCCGGGTCCGCGACCCGGCTTTTGCGTGTTTTGAACAATTCGGAAAAGGGCATCGCCCCCATGTTCCGTCAGCCTTCCTGCGGTGCAATTCGGACGCTCGCGAGGCCTTTGCAAACCGGCCTTGAGGCTGGAAGCGAGCCCGACCGAAACTAGATTCCAATGGTTAGCTTTTCGCTAAGAGCCCAGTTCCGATCACGCCGCGTGACGCGTTCCGGTGATGGCACGCGGGGGACCCACTTCGACTTCGACGAACTTGCGCTCGAGCGAATTGCCCTGCTTCTGTTCGCCGAACAGCATGGTGTAGGCATCCTGCGGCAGCGCGGTGAGCGGCCGGCCCGCGGCCTCGATTTCGTAGGGCGAGACGCGGTGGCGGGTGCACCAGCCCTCGGCGCCGTCGCTGATCAGCGGGTTTTCGAATTCCACGCCCTGGACCGCCCCGCGCGAGCGGCGCACGGTCGCGACCGCCAATTGCCCGCCCCCCAGATCGAGCACGCAATTGGTGCCGATCGGGACATCGGCCAGCCCTTCGATCATCGCCCCGGTCTTGGACAGATTGCGCATCACCGCGCGATAGCGGTAATCCTCGATGATCACGCCGATCCGACGAAACACCGTGCGGCGATCGGCGCGGTATTTCTCGGGGCCGCGCGCCTCGTATTCGAGCGTGTCGCTTTCGAGCCGCGCGACCACCTCGTCATTGGGCATGGCTGCGGAGAAGATATAGCCCTGGACGTGGCTCGCGCCGCGTTCCTTGACCAGTTCGAGCTCGTCCTTGGTCTCGACCCCTTCGGCCACGGTCTGCATGTCGAGCGCCTCGGCGAGCCCGACGATCGCGCTCATGATCGCGCGGTTGTTGTTGCCGGTCTCGGTCGCACCGCGCACGAAGCTCTGGTCGATCTTGATCTTGTCGAAGGGCGCGGTGCGCAGATAGCTGAGCGAGGAATAGCCGGTCCCGAAATCGTCGAGCGCCAGCCGGACTCCGATCGACTTGAGTTCCTCGAAGGTCCGCTGGGTCCGCCCGGTATCGCCCAGAAACACCGATTCGGTGATCTCCAGCTCGAGCCGGTTGGGGTCGAGACCGGTGGATTTGAGAACCCGGTCGACGATGCCGGAGAAATCGTCATGGACGAACTGGATCGCCGAGACATTGACCGCGACGCGCAACGGCACCGGCCAAGCCGCCGCATCGCGGCAGACGCGCTCGAGCGCCCAATCGCCGAGCGCCTTGATCTCGTTGATCTCCTCGGCAACCGGGATGAACTCGGCCGGCGGGATATTGCCCTTGTCGGGGTGTTCCCAGCGCATCAGCGCTTCGAAGCACGACACCTTGTTGGTCTGGACGTCGATGATCGGCTGGTAATGCATCGCCATCTCGTCCTTGACGAGCGCGTCGCGCAAATCCTCCTCGACCTGGCGCCGGTGATTGGCGCCGTCCTTGAGGTCGCTGGAATAGAAGCGGTATTTGCCGCGCCCGCTCCCCTTGGCGGCGTAGAGCGCGAGGTCGGCGGCCTTGACGATCTCCTCGGAATCGAGCCCGTCATAGGGAGCGATCGCGACCCCGATCGAGGTGCCGACGATCGCGCGCAGCCCGTTGATCGAATAGGGCTGCGACAGCATCTGGATCAGCTGGCTGCTGAGATCGCCGAGCACCCCGCGATCGTCGATGTCGGGGAGCATGATCTGGAACTCGTCGCCCCCGACCCGTCCGATATCACCCATGTGGCCGACCATCTGCTGCAGCCGCGCCGCGAACTGCTTGAGCAATTCGTCGCCCGCCGGATGACCCAGCGTATCGTTGACCTGCTTGAAGCGGTCGAGATCGAGCATCATCAGCGCGCAGCACTGTTTGGAATTGCGGTAGGATTTGAGCGTCTTGTCGAGCCGCATCTCCATCCGGCGGCGGTTGGACAGGCCGGTCAGCGAGTCGAACTGCGCCATGCGTTCGGCATCGCGTTGCTTCTCGCGGCTGGAAGTGATGTTCTTGGCGCTGCCGCGGTAACCGGTGAATTCGCCCGCATCGTCGTGCTGCGGCTTACCGGCAATTTCCCAGAAGGTAGTGTCCTTGGCGCGTTTGACCGAGACCGGAAGTTCGGAGATCGAATTGCGCGCACCGAGCAGGAAAGCGAGCGGGCGCCCCTCGCGCTCGTCCGAACCATCGGAATCGGTGGCGAACAGCTCGGTCAGCGGCGTGCCGACGATATCCTCGGGCTCCCAGCCATGCGCTTCGCAGGCCGAGCGGGTCAGATAGGTCAGCCGGCCATTGGCATC
>JAHJWA010000385.1 GCA_018828205.1 Alphaproteobacteria bacterium | reverse complement strand
GCGCATCTGCTGTTCGACGATGCCCCCGCGGCGCTCGAGGACACGATCGAACAGGTCGTCCGGCTCATCCGCTCCAAGGGGGTGGGGGTCTATTTCGTCACCCAGAACCCGATCGACATCCCCGAGAAGATTGCCGGCCAGCTGGGCAACCGCATCCAGCACGCATTGCGCGCCTTCACCCCCCGCGATCAGCGCGCGGTCAAATCGGCGGCGGAGACCTTCCGGGTCAATGATGCGCTCGATATCGAACGCGCGATCACTGAACTCAAAGTCGGTGAGGCGCTGGTCTCGGTGCTGGACGAGAACGGGGCGCCTTCGGTGGTGCAGCGCACGCTGATCGCGCCGCCGCATTCGCGGCTCGGGCCGGTCAGTGCGGACGAGCGCCGAATCGTCAATTCGGTCAGCGGCGTCGAGGGCAAATACGACATCGCGGTCGACCGCGAGAGCGCGACCGAAGTGCTTGCAGCCAAGGCGGTCGATGCCGCGGCGACGGCCGAAGAGGTCGAGGAGCAGGGCAAGGCCGAGGTCGGTCGGCGCAGCCGCAAGACCACCACGCTGTGGGCGCGCGCTGGCAAGGCGGCCGCGGGGGCGGCGGCAAGCTCGACCGCGAGCCTGCTGGCGGCGCGGATGCTGGGCACGAGCAGCCGCGCCGATCCGGTGCGCACCGCGGCTACGGCTGCTGCCGGTACCATCGCCAGCGGCTTCGGCGGGGCGATCGCCGGGCGGTTCGTGCGCAATCTCGTCGGCGGGTTGATGCGCTAGGGTTCAGCCGGTCGGCAGCCGGAACTCGGCGCGCAATCCGCCCTGCGCTCGGTTGGCAAGCACCAGCGTGCCGCCGTGCTGCTCGGCCACCGCGCGCGCCAGCGCCAGACCCAGCCCGGCGCCCCCGGTGTCGCGGTTGCGGCTGGCTTCGCCGCGGGTGAAGGGCTCAAGCATTTCGGCGAGGCGATCCTCGGGAATGCCCGGACCCTTGTCCTCGACCCGCAGCACCGCCCAGTCGCCCTCGCGCAGCACCGTGATCTCGGCGGATCCGCCATAGCGCAGCGCATTGGTGACGAGATTGCGCAGACCGCGCTTGACCCAGGTGATGCGTATCGGCGCGGGGATCCGGAGCTGCTGTTCCATGGTCACCGGCTCGCCCATGTCCTCGAATTCCTCGACCACCGAGGCCGCCAGCGCGCCCAGGTCGGTGCGCTCTGAGGCGACTTCGCTGCGGCCGATGCGCGCCAGCTGGAGGATTTCGTCGAGCGTGCGGGTGATGTCCTCGATGGTCGCGGCCATGGTGGCGCGGGCCCTGGGGTTCTCGACGCCTTCGATCCGCACGCGCAGAGCGGCGAGCGGGGTCTTGAGATCGTGTCCGATCGCGCCCAGCATGACGTCCTTCTCGTCGAGCATCGAGCCGATCCGCGCCTGCATGGCGTTGTGCGCGGCGATCAGGCGGCGGATGTCGTCGGGCCCGCTGAGCGCGAGCGGCGGTTCGGGCGCGCCGGTTCCGGAGAAGCGCCGCGTGCTTTCGGCGAGCGCGCCGAGCGGGCGGGTGATCCGACGCAGGACGAACCACAGCAGGACCATCAGCACCGCCACCAGGATCGCGGTCTGCAACAGCAGCGTGCCGAGAATGCGCCCCTCGCGAGGGGGATCGACGACGCGCGCGATTTCCCAATCTCTTGCGCCGTCACGCCGCAGGCCGACAACGAAGAGCTCCTGCCGCTCGGCGAGCGCATTGCGCAGCCGCGGCCGGCGCTCCAGCGCGGCGGCGAGCACGGGGTCGGAGGTGACCGGGCGTTTGGCCACCACCAGTTCGGCGATCTCGACGCCCTGCGACGACAGGATCGCCTCGATCATCGCCTCGGCATCGGTGTGGCGGGTTTCGCCGGGCAGGAGCGGCGCGGCATCCTGCGTCGTGTAGCGGATCTGGCGCGGCAGCCGGGGCAGTCCCCGGTCTCGCCGCTGGCTGCGCGCACCTTGCATCCGGCGCATTTCGCGGCGTGCCTCTCGGCCCTCGACCCCCCGCGTACCCGCGGAACCGACCACGAGATGGAAGGCGGCGGCGTTGAGCAGCGCGGTGTCGCGGCGCTGTTCGGCGGCGCGGTAGAGCAGCACGGCCGAGATCGCCTGCGCCACGATCAGCGCGACCGCGACCGCCAGCATGGTCTTTCCGATCAGGCTGCGCGGGACCAGTCGCATCGGGTCAGGCTCGATCGATCGCGCCGCGAGTCACATCGGCGGCAAAGCGATAGCCGCCGCCGCGGACGGTCTGGATATAGTCGGGGTTGCGGCTGTCGCTCTCGATCTTGCGCCGCAGCCGGCTGACCTGATTGTCCACCGCGCGGTCGAACAGGTTCGCCTCGCGCCCCTGGACCAGATCGAGCAGCATATCGCGGTCGAGCACCTGCCGGGGATGCTCGCAAAAGGCGCGCAGCATGCGGAATTCCGCAGTCGAGAGCGGCACGGTCACGCCCTCGGGATCGGCGAGCCGCTGTTTGAGCGGATCGAGCGTCCAGCCGTCGAAATTGTACCCCAGCTCGGGAGCTTCTGGTGCGTCCTGGCGCCCCGACCGGCGCAGCACCGAGCGGATCCGAGCCACCAGCTCGCGCGGCTCGAAGGGCTTGGTCACGTAGTCGTCGGCGCCGATCTCGAGCCCGACGATCCGGTCGGTCGCCTCGCCGCGAGCGGTCAGCAGGATGACGGGAAGCTGGCGGTTCTCGACCAGATGGCGGCACAACGACAGACCGTCCTCGCCGGGCATCATGATGTCGAGCAGGACGATGTCGGGGATGTCGCTGGCCAGCCGGCTGCGCGCCGCGGCGGCGCTGGCGACCTCGCTCACGGCGAACCCCTGGCCGGTGAGATACTCGGCCAGGGGTTCGCGCAGTGTGGCCTCGTCGTCGACGAGGAGGATGGTGGTGGGCGCAGGATCGGTCATCGGGTTGGTCCTGCGCCTAGCGTCGGCTCAGGCGGTTGGACAAGCCTTACTGCTGCGCCTGACCCGCGCGCCGCTGCTGCATCCGCTCGCGCATCTGGGTGCGCATCTGGGTCCGGGCGGCCTGGCGTTCTTCGGTGGTGATCGCACCATTGCCGTCGGCATCGACGCGGGCGAAGCGCATCGCAATCGCATCGTCGAACTCCGCGCGGTTGATCGCGCCATCCTTGTCGGTATCGGCCATGCGCAGCATCATGCCGCCCATCGCCCGGCCGCCGCGCCCGCCGCGGCCCATCCGGCCCATGCGATCGCCGCGCTTGCCCCGCCGTTCGGCGCGGTCACCGCGTTCGCCGCGGTCGGCACGGGCTTCGCGGGGTGCATTCATCTCGGCTTGCGACAATCCGCCGGAATTGTCGGTGTCGAGCCGGGCAAAGCGCGCTGCGCCGCGTTCGGCCATTTTCTCGCGGCGCTCCGCCATGCGTTCCTGCTGACGGGCCTGGCGCTGGGCGCGGCGCGCTTCGCCGGCGGCCTGCATTTCCGCCCGGGTGACTTCGCCGTCACTGTCGGCGTCCATCGCCGCAAAGCGCGTCGCCTGGCGGGCGGTGCGGTCGGCGGCGTCGATGACGCCGTCCGAATTGGCATCCATCCGCGCGAACATGGCGGCCTGCTGGGTCTGCATCTCGGCAAGCGTCACCTGGCCGTCGCCATTGGCGTCGGCCTTGGTCCGGTCGCTGGTCTGGGCAAGCGCGGCGCTGCCGCCGGCCAGCGCGAGCGCGGCGACGGAAATCGTCAGAGCGATGGTTTTCGTGGGGGTCTTCATGGGGGCGTACTCCGGTTCGGTTCGATCGGGAGAGTTGCGGCAGCACCGGGAGGGGGGAGGGGGACCGGCCCACCGCAACTCATGCCACCGCTTCTACAGCCTTCGTGTCGCAGGATTATGCCCGAGGGGGGCAATCGTGTCGCAATTTGTATCGCCCGGACCGCGCCGTTCATGCGCGTGCAAGTGCCCGCGCGAACCTCAGCGGGGCCGGTGCTCGGTTCCCTCGCCCGCGGTGATGAAGATCGCGCTTGCCGGCTGGATCACATCGGCGATGTGCCACACGCCCGGCGGATTGATCGTGTAATCGCCGGGGTTGAGCGTCACGGTCTCGCGCCGGCCGTCGGGCCATTCCTGCGTCAGCACCATCGAGCCAGCGGTGCAAATCACCACCTCGCTGCCATGCGGATGCATTTCCCAACCCGGCCAATCCTCGGTGAAACTGTAGTGCGAGACCAGCCGCCCTTCGCGCCCATCGCCGCCATGGCGCGTATCATAGCCCTCGTACCATTCCATCCCGCCGGTGAAGGCGGGTTGCGGAACCGCGGTTGCACCCGGCCCGAGATGGACGAACCTCTCCTCGAGCCGGTTGGGCGCGGCCACCTATCCCGCTCTTTCCATCACGAAGGCGTTGAGTTTGTTGCCATCGGGATCGCGGAAATAGGCGGCGTAGAAGACATTGCCCTGCTCGTCCGCCTCGCCGCGCGGGCCGGGTTCGCCCTCGTCGGTCCCGCCATGCGCGAGCGCGATCTCATGGAGCCGCTGGACCTGCGCGCTGTCCCTCGCCTGCAGTGCCACCATCATGCCATTGCCCACGCTTGCGGGCTTGCCGTCATAGGGCTTGGTCGCGGCGAGGCCGGCAGGCCCGTCCATCTCGCCCCAGGCGATGAAGCTGTCGAACTCCATCATCCGCCCCACCCCCATTTCAGCGGCGATGGCATCGTAGAATTTCGCCGCGCGTTCGAGGTCGTTGGTTCCGACCGTCACATATCCCAGCATGCGCATTTCTCCCGTGTGAGTCGCGACCGCAGGAACATTATGCGAACAAAGCTTCTCCTACAAGGGCGCGCATTCCGCTTCGAGCCAGGCGAGATCTTCGCCATCGAGCTGCGGCGCGAGGACCGCGCGCACCTGAGCGTGATAGGCGTTCCACCAGTCGATTTCGCTCTGGGTCAGCAGGCCCTTGTCGACCAGCCGGCGGTCGAGCGGCACGAGGGTGAGCGTCTCGAAGCCGAGCCAGTCGCCTTCGCCGCCCTCGATATCGACCGCGACGGTCAGCACCAGATTCTCGATCCTGATCCCGAATTCGCCCGGCTTGTAATAGCCCGGCTCGTTGGACAGCAGCATGCCCGCCGCCAGCGGGGTGTCGGTGCCCGCGAAGGCGCCGCCGGACTTGGAAATCCGCTGCGGGCCCTCGTGGACCGAGAGATAGCTGCCCACGCCGTGGCCGGTGCCGTGGCCGTAATCGACCCCGGCCTGCCACAGATGCATCCGCGCCAGCGTGTCGAGCTGGCCGCCATTGGTGCCGGCGGGGAAGCGCGCCTGCGCCAGCTGGATATGGCCCTTGAGCACGCGGGTGTTGCGATCGATCATCTCGGCGTGGGGTTCGCCCGGGCCGACCCAGACGGTGCGGGTGATGTCGGTGGTCCCGTCGAGATATTGCCCGCCCGAATCGCACAGAAAGATGCTCGAGGGCGGGATCGCGATGTTGGATTCCTCGTCCACCTTGTAATGCGGGAGCGCGGCATGGCCGGCGGCGGCGCTGATGGTGTCGAAGCTGGTGTCCTTGAGGTCGGGGCTGAGCCCGCGGAACGCGCGCAGCTTTGCCGCGGCGCCCAGCTCGTCCACCTCGCCCGAGGGGGCGTTCTCGGCGATCCAGCGCAGGAAGCGGGTCACCGCGGCGCCGTCGCGCGCCTGGGCGTCGCGGTGGCCCTGCTGTTCGGCGGGAGTCTTGATCGCCTTGGGCAGCACCGCGGGGTCTTCGGCGCGGGAGACTTTCGCACCGGCCTTCTCGAGCGCGTGGAAGATCCCCGCCACCGCCCGATCGGGATCGACCGCGACGCTCTTGCCCGCGAGGCTTTCCAGCGCCGGCACGAATTCGGCGCGGTCGCGCAGCGTCACCGCATTGCCGAGATGCTGGGCGAGTTCGGGCGAGACCTTGTCGGGGGCGATGAACAGGTCGGCGGTGCCGTCGGCGCGGACCAGCGCGTAGGACAGCGCCACCGGCGTGTTGGCGATATCGCCGCCGCGCATGTTCATCAGCCAGGCGACCGAATCGAGCGCGGTGACCACCGTCGCATCGTAGCCTTCCTGCCTCAGCCAGTCGGCGATCTCGTTGCGCTTGTCGGCGCTCGAGCGACCCGCGAGGCGATCGTCATGCGGGACTGCCTGCGCCGGCGAAGGCGCGGGCTGGTCGTCCCAGATCGCATCGATCGGATTGCTGCCCAGCGGGACCAGTTCGATGCCCTTGCGGGTCAGTTCCTTCGCCGCAGCCTCGGCCCATTCGACGCCGTGGAGCCAGGCGTCGTAGCCGATCCGCGCGCCCTTGGCCGCGTGCTTGGCGATCCACTTGGCCGGGCTGGTGGCAGGCACATCCTCGTAATCGTAGAGCGCGGCATCGACCTGTTCGCGCACCTGGACGGTGTAGCGCCCGTCGGTGAACATTGCCGCGCCCTTGCCCGAATACTGCCCCGCCAGCACCGCCGCGCTGCCCGCGCTGCCGGCAAAACCGGTCAGCCATTGCAGCCGCTGGGCGTAGGAGCCGACATATTCGCTCATATGTTCGTCGGAGATCGGGATGACGAAGCCGTCGAGCTCGCGCCGCTGCAATTCCTTGCGCAGGGCATCGAGGCGGGCTTCTTGGGTGTTCATCAGCATCGGCTTGGACCTTTCATCGGGGCCGGTCGGCGAATGCACGACTCGGCGCTTGCGGCGCGCGTCGCAGCCGCATAATCATTCCGCCCGACATAGCGATACGCAGCCCGGCTTTCCACCGCTTGCGCTGCAGGGGAGGGATCAATGATGGCTTTCATGCGATTGGGCGGCGTTTTGTGTGCCGCCGGACTGGCGCTTTCCGCCCCTCTCGCCGCCCAGACCCCAGAAGGGAACTCCGTGCCCGAATCCGTTACCCCGCCGACCTCTCCCGCGCCCACCGCTCCTCCGGTCGCCGAAACGCGCGACCATTCCTATTCGCGCCACGGCATCACCATCGCCGATCCCTACAACTGGCTGCACGACAAATCCTATCCCACGGTCGATGACGCCGATGTGCTGGCCTATCTCGACGCCGAGAACGCCTGGTTCGAAGCGCAGATGAAGCCGCAGCAGGCGCTGGTCGACACTTTGTTCGAAGAGATGAAGGCGCGGATCAAGGAAGACGATTCCACCGTGCCGCAGCGGCGCGGCGACTATCTCTACTGGTCCGAATTCGAGCAGGGCGCGGAGTATCGCAAATATTACCGCCGGCCTGTGGCGGGCGGCGATCCGCAGCTGATCCTCGACGAGAACGCGCTGGCCGAGGGCAAGGAGTATTTCCGTCTCGGCGCCTTCTCGGTGAGCAACAATGGGCGCTATCTCGCCTATTCGGCCGACGACAACGGCTCCGAGCGTTTCGATGTCCGGATCAAGGACCTCGAGACCGGCGAACTGCTCCCCGACATGATCCCCGGCACGCTCTCGGGTCTGGTCTGGGTGATGCAGGACCGCGGGCTGGTCTATGGCGTCGCCAACGACAATTGGCGCGTCCACGACGCGACGCTGCATGTGCTGGGCACGCCGGTGAGCGAGGATGTCGAACTCTATCGCGAAACGCAGGACGACGGTTTCCGTGTCGGGGCGGGGGTTTCGGCGCAGGAAGACTGGCTGATCATCGGCACGGGCGACAACGAGACCAGCGAGGTGCGGCTGGTGCGCGCCGACGACCCGACCGGCGAGCAGATCCTGATCGCGCCGCGCCGCAAGGGGGTCGAATACGACGTCGATATCCGCGACGGGACAATCTTCGTCCTCACCAATGACGAGCATGTGAACTTCCGCCTCGCCACCGCCGATCTTGCGGCGCCGGGCGAGTGGACCACGCTGATCGCGGGTTCGGACGAATTCTATCTTACCGATTTCTCGCTGTTCAAGGATTACTACGTCACCGAAGGGCGGCTGAGCGGTCTCGACCAGATCCAGATCCGCGACTACGCGGACCCTGCGCTGGTCAGGCCGGTGGCCTTTGCCGAAGCCAGCTTCGACACCGGACTCTCGGACAATCCCGAATACGACCAGGACAAGCTGCGGCTGTCCTACGAGAGCATGGTCACGCCCAATTCGGTCTATGATTACGACGTCGCCAGCGGCGAGCTGGAACTGCTCAAGCAGCAGGAAATTCCCAGCGGCTACGATCCCTCGCTCTACACCACCGAGCGGCTCGAGATCACCGCGCGCGACGGCACCAAGGTTCCGGTCAGCGTGGTGATGCGCAAGGATCGCCCCAGCGGCGAGAACGGCAGCGCCGGGCCGCTCCACCTCTACGCCTATGGCGCCTATGGCTATGCGGTGCCCCCCGGCTTCTCGACCACGCGGCTGAGTCTGGTCGATCGCGGCTACGCCTATGCCATCGCGCATATCCGCGGCGGCGACGATCTGGGGCGCAAATGGTATCTCGCGGGCAAGCTCAACGAGCGGGTCAACACTTTCAACGATTTCGTCGATGTCGCGAAGGGACTGGTCGAGGCGGGCTACACCGAAAAGGGCAGGATCAGCATCTCGGGCGGTTCCGCCGGGGGCGAGCTGATGGGCGCGGTGGTCAACACCGATCCCGATCTGTGGGGCGCGGTGGTGGCGCATGTGCCCTTCGTCGATGTGCTCAACACCATGCTCGACGCGGATCTGCCGCTGACGCCGGGCGAATGGCCCGAATGGGGCAATCCGATCGAGAGCAAGCAGGCCTTCGCCTATATCCTCTCCTACAGCCCCTATGATCAGGTGGTGGCGCAGGACTATCCGCCGCTGCTGGTGACCGCCGGCCTCAACGATCCGCGGGTGACCTATTGGGAACCCGCCAAATGGGTCGCCAAGCTGCGCGCCACCAAGACCGACGACAACACGCTGCTGCTCAAGACCAATATGGGCGCCGGGCATGGCGGCAAATCGGGCCGCTTCCAGTCGATCTACGAGACCGCCGAGGAAGTCGCCTTCATCCTGTGGCAGATGGGCGAGGCGCCGTAATCGCCTTGGGGAAACGCTTCGAAAAGACCTTCACCGCAGAGGCCCGGCACATCGATGTGATGGGTCATGTCAACAATGCGGTGTGGGTTCAGTGGATCCAGGACATGGCGGGGGCGCATTGGGACGCGGTCGCCAGGCCGGAGGACCGGGCGGCGGTGGTCTGGCTCGTGGTGCGCCACGAGATCGACTATCGCGGCAATATCGCCGAGGGAGAAAGCGCCACCGCCACCACCTGGATCGAGGGCGAGGCCCGGGGCGCCAAATCGCTGCGACGGGTCGATTTCCATGATGCCGCGGGCCGACTGGTGGTCTCGGCGGCGACGACCTGGGCGATGATCGACCGGGCGAGCGGGCGGCCGCTGCGGGTCAGGCCCGAGACGCTGGCCCCGTTCCGCGCCGGCTGAGGATATCGATCAGGAGGTTCCGCCGACGATCTTCATGGGTTCGAAGCGTTGCATTGCCCGGTTCGATTGGCTGGCTCCATCGATCGTGTCGCTGCACAGCATGTTGCGACCCTTGGCCTTGGCTTCGTAAAGCAGCTCGTCTGCGCGGCGGTAGAGCAGGATGAAGGTCATGTCCTGCACCGACCCGTGCTGCGCGCTCACCAGCCCGACGCTGGCGGTGACCATGGTATCGAGCACCTCGATCTCGCGCGCCACCTTGACCGGGATCATCTGCCGCAGCCGTTCGACCCGCGTTTCGATGTCGTCGCCGCGCAGCATCAGGACGAATTCCTCGCCGCCGATCCGCACCGCGAAGGCGTCGGGGTCGGAGCGCAGCACCTGCGCGACGGTCACCAGCACCCGGTCGCCCACGTCATGGCCATGCCTGTCGTTGACCGCCTTGAAATGATCGAGATCGAACACCGCCAGAGCCTCGTAACCGCCCCCGCGCAATTCGCCGAAGCGCAGGTCGATCGCGCGGCGGTTCATCAACCCCGTAAGCGGATCGCGTTCGGACAGATCGCTGAGCAAAAGCGCCGCAGCCACTGCGCGGTCGCGCTCGCGCCGGATCGCAACGAAGCGATCGGCGACGCCCAGAGCGACGATCACCACTTCGAGCGCGAGCGCCAGATAGACCAGTTCGTCGAGCGTGGAGGGCCCCGCATAGACTCCGATCCCGCGCAGCAGCCGCTCGGTCGAGGCGGCGATGATCGGGATCCAGGCGATGGCGAGGAATTGCCCGCTCCGGCTGCCCCGCAGCACCGCCTGCACCAGACAGGCGAGATAGACGAGGATCACGGGTACGAAGCCGAGGAAATAGGCGAGATTGTCGAAGCTCTGCGTCGAGCGGAACTGGAGCGCGAAGAAGCTCAGCCCGAACAGGCTCCACCAGCCCATCGCCTGCATCGCGCCGCGGAACAGCGGCGACAGCGCATCCTGCTCGAGAAACGCGACCAGGAAGAAGGCGGCGGCCGCGACGCCCGTGGTCCATGCCAGCGGGGCGCCGATCGCCATCGTCACCAGCGAGATGTCGAACAGCAGCGGGGCGAGGCCGCCGGCCAGCAGCACATAGGAGATCATCGCCACCACCATGGCGGCGTGGAGCAGGACGAAGCGATCGCGCAGGATGGCGTAGAAATGAAGGTCGAAGATCAGCGGCGTCACCAGCATGCCCGCGATGATCGCGAGCAGGAGAATTTCCTCCATCCCCCAGTCGGTGTTGTGCGGGTCGGTGGTCAGACGCGCTTCGGTGATCATGGTGGAACTGTGCGGGCCGGCGATCCGCACCACCACCGCGGTGGTCGCCTCGGTGATGGCGGGTAGGGGCAAGACGAACACCGGACCGGCGGCGATCGGGCGGGCGGCCTGCTCGTCATGCGTGGCGCTGCGGACGGTGCCGTCGCTTTCGACCGTCGCAATGTCGATCCGGGCGAAGCGCGAGATGCGGGTAAAGAAGACCTGCGGTGCGCTGCTGCCCCACGATGCGGCATCGAAATAGAGCCAGGAGACCGGCGCGCTGTCGTTCCAGCCGCCGCCGTTGCAGTCCCAGACCCGGCCTGGCGCCAGCATCGCGGCCAGCGGGACGTCGTCGGCCGAATGGGCGTGGCAGGCGGGCGCGACCGGAGCCGGCGCGGCTGCCGGCTCCGACTGCGCGAGGGCGGGCGGCGCGGCCAGCAAAAGCACGGCAAGCCACAGGCCGCGGGCAACCCGGCGCGCCGTCTCGAAGAATGCTGGACCCCGCATAGGCTGTGCCACTAGCAGCGATCGGTTTCCGGTGCGTTAACCCCGAGCCGCAACTGGCAGGGGAATTGCTATGTCGCCCGCGACGGCGCGAAAACCTACTGCGCGAGCACCTCGGCGACCGGGAGATAGTCGTAGCCCAGTTCGCGCGCGACCGCCTCGTAGGTCACCGAGCCGGCGTGGACGTTGAGCCCCTCGGCGAGATGCGGGTCGCGGCGCATCGCTTCCTTCCAGCCCAGCCGCGCGATCCGCAGCGCGTGCGGCAAGGTCACGTTGTTGAGCGCATAGGTGCTGGTGCGCGCCACCGCGCCCGGCATGTTGGCGACGCAATAATGGACGACATCGTCGACCACATAGGTCGGGTCGGCATGGGTGGTCGGCCGGCTGGTCTCGAAACAGCCGCCCTGGTCGATCGCGACATCGACCAGCACCGAGCCGGGCTTCATGCATTTGAGCATCTCGCGGCTGACCAGCTTGGGTGCCGAGGCGCCCGGGATCAGCACCGCGCCGATGATCAGATCGGCGTCGCGAACCGCGTCGTCGAGATTGGCCTTGTTGGAAAAGCGGGTCGAGGCGCGGGCCTCGAAATGGGTGCCGACCTTCTCGAGCACTTCGGGGTCGCGGTCGAAGATGGTGACGTCGGCGCCGAGGCCGACGGCCATCTGCGCGGCGTTGAAGCCGACCACGCCGCCGCCGATGACGATGACCTTGCCGGGCATCACGCCGGGGACGCCGCCGAGCAGCACCCCGCGCCCGCCATGCGCCTTTTCGAGCGCCGAGGCACCCGCCTGGACGCTCATCCGGCCCGCGACCTGGCTCATGGGCTTGAGCAGCGGGAGCGAATCATTGCGCCCGGTCACGGTCTCGTAGGCGATCGCGGTGACCCCCGACTTGACCAGATCCGCGGTCTGCGCGGCGTCGGGGGCGAGGTGGAGATAGGTGTAGAGGATCTGCCCCTCGCGCAGCTTGGCGCGCTCCTCGGCCTGGGGCTCCTTGACCTTCACCACCATCTCGCATTCGGCGAAGATCGGATCGGGCCCGTCGGTGATATGCGCGCCCGCGGTTTCATACTCCAGATCGGTCGCGCCGATCCCCAGCCCGGCGCCGCTCTGGATCCAGACCTCGTGCCCCTGATGCACCAGCTCGCGGGCGCTCTCGGGCGTCAGACCGACGCGGTATTCGTGGTTCTTGATTTCGGTGGGGCAGCCGACGCGCATGGGAGGTCTCCTTGGGAAGCG
>JAHJWA010000384.1 GCA_018828205.1 Alphaproteobacteria bacterium | reverse complement strand
ATGCAGCGCGCAGAGCGAGGGAAGCAGCATCCGCTGGGCGAGGTCGCCCGTCGCGCCGAACAAAAGCAACCGGTCCGCCGTGAAACTCATTGCGGTGTCGTCCCTCCCTGGTGTCTGGGCACCGCCTAACACCACGGTGGAGGTCATGCCAGTGGGTCGCGCGCCGATCGCCGATCAGTCGATGCGCGTGACCTTGACCGAGCTGCGGCGGAAATTGTTCGGCCCGAAGCTGGTCAGGAAGCTGACATCGGCGGCATCGCGCCCGACACCGATCTTCACCGTTTCGGCGGGATCCGCCATCTTGGTGGCATCCACCAGCTGCCAGGTGCCGCCCCCGGGGGTCTCCGGATCGTCGAGGAAGACCTCGGCAATGGCATGGAAATCGGGCGGCTCGACCCCCGGCGCGTAGCAGGCGACAAAGCGCGCGGGGATGGTGCTGGCGCGCGCCAGCGTCACCAGCACGTGCGCATAATCGCGGCAGATCCCGCGGCGTTCGACAAAGCTGTCGAGAGCGGTGGTGCGCGCGTCGGAGGTGCCCGGTTCGTAGGAGAAATGCTCGGCGATCCAGTCGCGGATCGCGGCGATGCGCGCACCGCCCTCGGTGCCGCCGAATTCCGAATTGACGAAGGGTTGGAACTTGTCCGCCTGACAATAGCGCGAATCGAACAGATATTGCACCGCCTCGCCGGGCATCGTGTGCGGTTCCATCCGGGCGAGGGTGGCGAGATCGGGCAGCTGCCGCTGCGGGCGGACCAGCGCGGTGTAATCGACCTCGAAATCCCCCTCGGCGCGCACCCAGATGCGCTCACCGATATCGTCCTGTGCGGGCACCCAGGCGCAATGCTCGGCCTCGGTCATCCGCGTGTTGCGCTCGATGATCGCCTGCTCCGGAATCGCCGCCGCCTCGAACTGAAGCAGGACGTCGCTCGGCTGGTCGAGCGTAAAGGCGAAGCTGGTTTCGATTTTTATGGGCATGCGCTGTCTGAACGCCTCCTGGGCAAGGCGGTTTCGTCCGATACGAAATATAGTCCGGTCAGGCCGTGTTGCTCAGACCGGCACGCCGAACAGGTCATGCGCGTCGGAATCCTCGATCTCGACATCGATCACCGCGCCCGGCGCCAGCGCGGCGGGAACGTTGCGCAGATAGACCTGCCCGTCGATCTCCGGGGCGTCGGCCTGGCTCCGCGCGGTGGCACCGATGTCGCCGTCCTCGTCGGGCTCGCCGACCTCGTCGACGATCACCGGGATTCGCTTGCCCACCTTGGCCGCGAGCCTCTCGGTGCTGATCCGCTCGGTCACTTCCATCAGCCGCGCGTAGCGCTCTTCCTTGAGCTCTTCGGGGACGTGATCGGGCAGCGCATTGGCGCGTGCGCCCTCGACCTGTTCGAAGCGAAAACCGCCGACCCGGTCGAGCCGGGCTTCTTCCAGCCAGTCGAGCAGATAGCGGAAATCCTCCTCGGTCTCGCCGGGGAAGCCGACCACGAAGGAGGAACGGATCGCGATCTCGGGGCAGATCTCGCGCCAGGCCTTGAGCCGCTCGAGCACCTTGGCCTCGTTGGCGGGGCGGCGCATCGCCTTGAGAACCTTCGGGCTGGCGTGCTGGAACGGGATGTCGAGATAGGGGGTCAGCAGCCCCTCGGCCATCAGCGGGATCACCGCATCGACATGCGGGTAGGGATAGACGTAATGCAGCCGCACCCAGGGCACCTGGCCCTCGGGCGTGCGCAGGCCGCCCAGCTCGCGCGCCAGATCGGTCATGTGGGCGCGGACCTCGCGGCCCTTCCACTCGCGCGGATCGTGGCGGGTGTCGACGCCATAGGCCGAGGTATCCTGACTGATCACCAGCAGTTCGCGCGTGCCCGCCGCGACCAGCTTCTCGGCCTCGCGCAGCACCGCGTCGATCCGGCGGCTCGCCAGCTTGCCGCGCAATTGCGGGATGATGCAGAAGGCGCAGGAATGGTTGCAGCCCTCGGAAATCTTGAGATAGCTGTAATGGCGCGGGGTCAGCTTGATGTCGGGCTGCGGGATCAGGTCGACATAGGGGCCCTGGCTCGGCGGGGCATGGGTGTGGACGGCATCGACCACCGCCTCGTATTGATGCGCGCCGGTGATCGCCAGCACCGCGGGATGCGCGGCGCGGATGGCGTCGGCTTCCTCGCCCATGCAGCCGGTCACGATCACGCGGCCGTTCTCGGCGATCGCCTCACCGATCGCCTGCAGGCTCTCCTCCTTGGCGCTGTCGAGAAAGCCGCAGGTGTTGACCAGCACCACATCGGCGCCGGCGTAATCGGGGCTCATGGCGTAGCCGTCGGCGCGCAGCCGCGTGAGGATGCGTTCGGAATCGACCAGCGCCTTGGGGCAACCCAAGCTGACCATGCCGATCTTCTTCTGGTCGGGAAGGATGGTGGTGGCGGTGTTCATGATTGCGCGCGCCCCTACACCCCCAAGCGCAAATGCGCTAGCGCTGCGCGCATCGGGCGGCGCGGGGCCGCACCGTCTGCGGGGAACGCGCGATGGGCGAATTCAACTTTCTGGCGGTGGCGCTCGGCGCGCTCGCCTTCTTCGCGGTCGGGATGCTGTGGTACGGAGTGCTGTTCGGCAAGCTCTGGCAGCGTTCGGCGCGGCTCACCGACGAGGCGCTGCAGTCGGGAAATATGCCGCTAATCTTCGCGCTGACCTTCCTGTTCGAACTGCTGATCGCCTCGACGCTGTGGCACGGGATCGAGCGCAGCGGTGCCAGCGATCGCGCGACCATGATGATGGCGGTCGGCTTCGGCGCAACCGTGATGGTCCCGGCGCTGGGGATCCATTATCTCTATCTGCGCAAGACGCTGGCGCATTTCCTGATCGATTCGGGTCATATCGTCACCGGGATGGCGGCGATGGGCGGGGTGTTCCTGCTGCTGCGCTAGGAGCGCAGCAAATCGGATCGGTGCCAGTAGTCGCCGCTCGATGGGCGAGTGCCGCGCTTCAATCGTCCCGCTGCGGGCGGCCGTCCCCCTTGCTCGTGCCGTTGAGCGTCGGGACGATCTCGACCAGAATGTCGCCCTCGCGCAGGATCTGGCACTCTTCTTCCCAGAAGCCCAGCGCCTTGCCCTCGCGATAGACGCGCAAACCCCGGCCCCCGGTCTTGAGGTCGGCGAGCGATATCCCGTCTTCTTCGGCGCTGATGGCGCGCTCGACCAGCTGGACCCGGCCCGACACCGAGGCGAGATCGGCAAGATAGTCGGCGATATGCTCGCCCTTGGCCGACCCGGCCAGCAGCAGACCGGTGAAGTGCACCGGATTGATGACGTTGTTGGCGCCCGCCTGCAGCGCGATCGATTCGTTGTCGCTCGCCCGGACCACCACGCTGATCGGTACCTTGGGTGCGAGCGCGCGGACGGTCAGTGTGATCAGGATCGTGGAATCGTCGCGTCCGGCCGAGATCAGCACGTTCTTCGCCTGGTCGATCCGGACGGCCTTGAGCGTCTCGTCGCGCGTGGCATCGGCGGCCATGATGTTGCAGCCCAGCGCCTCGGCATCGGCCAGCCGCTCCTCGCTCGGATCGATGACAACGATGCAATTGGGGTCGGTTCCGCGATCGATCAGTTCGGCGACCGCTTCCGATCCCGATATGCCATAGCCCAGCACCACGATGTGGTCCGAGAGTTGCTCCTGGATGCGAGCCATGCGCCATTTCTCCCAGCTGCGCTTGATGATGAAATTGTAGGCCGTGCCCACGAAGATGAAGAACACCGCAAACCGGATCGGGGTCACGATCACCGCCTCGACCAGCCGCGCGCGATCGCTGATCGGCGCGATATCGCCAAAGCCGGTGGTGGTGATCGAGATCATGGTGAAATAGACGACATCGAGGAAGCTGACCTCGCCGTCGAGATTGTCGACCAGCCCTTCGCGGTCCCACCAGTGGATCATCACCACGATGAAGATCAGGAGCAGCGCCAGCCCGAGCCGGATCCCGAGATCGCCCCAGACGGGTATCTTGACGGCGCGCCTCAAGGGCGTGTGGCGCGCGCCTCGAAAGATGCGCTTGCTCTGGCTGGGTGTGAGCGTGTCGAGCTGCTTCTTTTCGCTCATCCGGTGGGGCTTCTCACGGCTGGTAGCGATCCGCAAGCGCACCCAGCGAGGAATGGTGGGTCAGGTCGAGCTGGAGCGGCGTGACCGCAATGAAGCCATCGTCGATCGCTTCCAGATCGGTGCCGTGGTCGAGCGTGTGCTCGATCGCCTCGAGCCCGAACCAGTAATATTGGAACCCGCGGGGGTCGCGGCCCTCGACTACGGTCCCGCGGGCGTAGTCGTGGAACCCCTGCCGGACCGCGCGGATGCCCTTGACCTCGGCGCTGGGCAGCGCGGGGAAATTGACATTGACCAAAGTGCGCTTGGGCAGCGGCGTGTCGAGCAGCGGGCCCAGCACCTTCGCCCCCCAGCCGCGCGCCGCCTCGAAGGTGTCGGCCCCGGCCTCGCCATTGCGGCTGGTCACCTGGCTGAAGGCGATCGAGCGGATCCCCGCCAGCGCGCCCTCGATCGCCGCCGAAACGGTGCCGGAATAGGTGACGTCGTCGCCCAGATTGGCACCGCGGTTGACGCCGGAGAGGATCACGTCGGGCGCGCCGTCCATCACCTTGCGCAGGCCCAGCGTGACCGAATCGGTGGGGGTGCCGGTGACCGAGAAGCGCCGCTCGCCATGCTGGCGCAGCCGTACCGGACGGGTGAGGGTGAGGGCATGGCCCATGCCCGACTGCTCCTCGTCGGGCGCGCAGATCCAGATGTCGTCGGTGAATTCGCGCGCAATCGCCTCGAGAACCTCGAGTCCGGGAGCGTGGACGCCGTCGTCATTGGTGAGAAGGATT
>JAHJWA010000383.1 GCA_018828205.1 Alphaproteobacteria bacterium | reverse complement strand
GATGTGGCTCCAGAGCCGAGTTCGACCACATTTGCGGGTTGGCGCTCTTCAGCCAGGTCAACAATGCGATGGAGGAAGTGAGTGTCCGCCTTCCAGCTGCCAAGATGAGGAAGTGCATCGGGGTCAAGGCCAAGTCGTTCCAGGAGAGCGAACTTGGAGTGGCGTGTTCCGCCATAAAGGCTTTTGAGCAACCAGGGCCATTGAATCGCCCCAAAGCCAATCTGGAATGCCCGTTCGGTAAGGGTCAGCCGAGCTTGCGAACTCGATGCGACCGGCTTGGATAAAATACCTGTGAGAAGCTTTGTCGTCATTCTGTGCGTCCCGAATCGGTTGAGCAGACGCCTGGCGGCTGCCGCCCCTCTCATACGAGGTGGAAAATGGATATTCTGCGCCGGAATCGAGGCGATACAGCCTGACAGCGTGTATTGCCCCCTGGTTTGGCATTTGATACGCAGGTTTTCAGGCTCGGCGATCGTCCAGTGCGACTAGAGCGCAGCCCCGGCAGTCGCCGCTATCGCAATCGCGGGAAGAACTCCAACGAGCGTCGAAATGGCATAACGCCGCAGGCTTATAGAGGCCAATGCGCAAACTCCCGTCACGGCCAGATGCGGGATGCCAATCAGGCGAAGTCCAATAATCGGTAAAATCCCACCCCTTGAAACTGCGTCATCCAACCTCTTGATGTGGCGGCCATACCGATGCTGCGAGATAGAACTCGTTCCCCGCGCTAGCCCGCAGAAAAGGATGACCGATCCAAAAAGCGCGCCTGCGGCGACCGCTGCGATGGCAATCGTCTCGCCTAGAAGCGCACCCGAGGAAAAGGAAACCGGTACGAGTGCGCCGGGTATGCCAGTAGCGTAAATACAAGCTGCCAAGCCCAAGAATGCCATAGCCAGCCAGACTTCTGACAAGGGCATTGCGAGGATTATCTCGGTCTTGTCGAGTGTTAATAAGGGGGAGATGTGAAAATCCATAAACAAGACTCGCCTGAAAATCGTTTAGCGTTCTCACGGATCCATGTGTGGGAAATAGGGGAACTTTCCCAGTGGAGGGTACCGGTGAAGCAGCGGGGTGCCAGAGACCGATCCTCGGGTATCAAGCTGCCGTATCATCGTATGTCGCGGATCAAACGCGGCCTTGGCATTTTTCACTGCCCAACTTTGGTCCGCTTCCGCGTTCTCCCTTGCCTGACAATAAACTACTTTACCAGATTTTCCGAAAAGCATAACCTCTGTCCCGGAGGCGGATGAGATTGTTTCTCATTTAACCTCTCCTCAGACTAGGGGCAGCTCGCCGAGCTGCCCCCTTTTGGGGCAATAGGGAGCAGGCCCAAAAATGGGTAAATTTCTATGGAGAGAGGGGAACGAGCATGCAGAAAAAATCCTACTGGCTGGCGGGCGCCGCATTATTGGTGTTGCCACAAGTATTGAGTGCTCAACCGGTTGCATCCGGCCAGGATGCCGATGACGGGCAGGTTGTAACGGGCAACGTCATTATCGTGACGGCCCAGCGCCAGTCGCAGAGCTTGCAAGAGGTGCCGATCGCAGTCAGCGCGTTCGACGCCGAAGCGCTCGAAAGCCAGCAGATCGAAAACGCGTCCGATCTCCAGTTGACCCTGCCTAATGTGTCGTTTTCGAAAGGCAATTTCACCTCCGCCTCCTTCACTATCCGCGGCATCGGCGACTTATGCGTCGGCGTGACCTGCGACGCCGCGACCGCCATACATGTCAACGGATCGCCCCTCTTTGGAACCCGATTGTTCGAAACGGAATATTTCGACCTTGAACGCATCGAAGTCCTTCGCGGACCCCAGGGAACGCTCTTTGGCAGGAACGCGACCTCCGGTGTTGTGAACGTGGTTACCGCAAAACCCGACCTGTCAGGATTCGGCGCTGAAGCCGAATTCGAATATGGCAACTTCAACAGCATAAGAGCAGAGGGAATGGTAAACATTCCGATCGGAGATACGATCGGCGTCAGGCTGGCCGGAGTATATCTGAACCGAGATGGCTATACCACGAACTTGTACGACGGTTCCGACATCGATGATCGCGACATGTATGCTGTGCGCGGGTCCCTGCGTTTGGAGCCCGGCCCGAACACAACTTTCGATATGATGGGATATTACTTCCGCGAGAACGATACGCGATTGAGGAACCAGAAGCAGGCCTGCCAGCGAGATCCACTGGGAGTACTGGGCTGTCTTAACAATCGTCTCGACTACGACATCACCAATGCAAATTCCACCGTGGGGGCCACGCTTAGTTCCTCTGAATTCTTCGCTATTCAAGGCATTCCCGCAGTGCTCGGGCTCGGGAGTTTGTATGGCCCTGATGCATTCGCCGGGTTCGACAAGCCCGACGATGTCAGGGCCGTGAACACCGCCTATACACCTTTCTACTTCGCGGATGAACTGCAGATCCAGGCACGACTGGAACAAAGTTTTGGCGCAATGACGTTAACTGCCACAGGCCTGTATCAGGATACCCGGGTGGATTCGCGGCAGGATTACTTTCTCGGGATCCAGAACCGGGCTGGCTTCGCACCGGCATTGAACACACTTGCCTTCTTCGGAGCCAATGGCCTGCCAACTGGCCTTGCGCCTCCGGCTCCCGCATTCATTCCAGGGTCTTCAGGCTATTTCTCGCCAATAGTCGATGCACTCTTTCCGGGCGGACCGCAGGGGCCCCTATGTACTTCCGATAATGATGACGGCAACCGTGGTGCTTTCGAAGGAAACTCGCTTTGTTCCGAGACTCCCCTCTCCTTCGACCGTTCTGCCGAACAGCGAGAATCCTGGAGTGGCGAGCTGATCCTCGCAAGCGACTTTGATGGACCATTCAATTTTCTGGTCGGTGGGATTTATGCGAAATCCAAAACCACCGACAACAGCTATTACGTTAATTCTTTTGCGCTGGATTATGCGAGCGCTATCCTGGGATCATTCGGCTCCTTGTCGGGAGGGCTTCCACCCTCCTATTTCGGGCCTTCGATGTATCGGAACAATTCTCTGGAAGCCAATCTTGATAGCTACGGGATTTTCGGCGAAGTATATATTGACTTGACCGATCGGCTCACCCTTACGGGTGGCCTGCGTTATAACAACGACAAGAAAGATGTCACCGCACGCACCACCTTGATAAGTTTCCTGAATCCCTATTCGAACAATGGCGATCCGTTCGAGAGCCCAATAACCCCTCTTGTAAGCCCTTCAGGGCTTTTCGACGCCGACCCCGGCCAGCCTGGCCCTCAGCTGGCTCAGTTTCGCGAAGTCGGCTTTGACGACATTACGGGAAGAGCCGTTCTGGACTTCGCGATCACACAAGATAATACGGTCTACGCCTCCTATTCCAGGGGATACAAATCGGGCGGCATAAATCCGCCACTCTCTCCGATCTTTGAAGTGAGCGAAAGCTTCGGGTCCGAATCGATTGATGCATTTGAAATAGGTTCCAAGAACGTCTTTGCGAACGGGGCCCTGCAGTTGAATGCCACGGCTTTCTATTACAAGTATAGCGGACTTCAGCTAAGCCGGATTGTTGCCAGAACTTCAGTGAATGATACAATCGACGCCGATATTTGGGGGTTAGAGCTGGAAACTGTCATGCGGCCGGACCGTAATCTGCTGGTGAATTTGAACTTCAGCTACCTGAACGCCGAGGTCGCTGGCGATCAATTTTTCTCCAATCCGCGTGATCCCGGAGGCGGGGATCCGAATGCGGTGATAATCAAGGATATCAGCAATGGGGCGCACTGCGCCGTCACGGGGCCTGCTCCCGGTATTGCTGATGGGTTCGTCGCAGCAGTCAACGCAGCTTTGGGACTCCGGGGTCCCGAGGAGTTTCCTGCTGACGGCAATATCGCCTCCAGCGGTGCATTCGGCATATGCGACGTCCTGGAAAATGCCATCCCTGAGAGTAGCGGAATTCAGGTTCTTAGTCCGGGCGTGGAGGTGAATATCAAAGGCAACACCCTGCCTCAGGCCCCCAACCTCAAGGTTTCGATGGGTGCGCAGTACACAGTCGAACTCAGCAACGGCATGACTTTGGTGCCCAGGATGGATCTGGCCTTAACCGGCAAGCAGTACGGGAACATTTTCAACGGGAGAATCAATCGCATTGAACCATTCGTCCAAGCGAATGCCGTGGTTCAGCTGAACAGTGCTGATGATCGCTGGTTTTTGCGGGGATTTGTTCAAAACATCTTTGATAGTAATTCCATTACCGGATTGTATGTGACCGATGCATCTTCCGGTAATTTTACCAACATCTATACTCTAGACCCGCGGCGTTATGGAATCGCAGTTGGAGCGAAATTCTGAAATCCGATAGCTTACGGGAATGCCGTGTAAATGTAGGATGTTAGCTTCGGCGGAGCAGGATAGTGCGATTGTACAGCATGAGCGGGAAATCTCTGCCGTTCATGCTGGCAAATTCCCGGACAAGCCACCAAACGACCGGGGCTGGTCAACGGCTGCGAACGTCGTACCGCGGGGTGCTGATATTAGTAACGTAACGATTTGGGCTGGTAGCAGACTGATGAATGGAGCCGTCAAAGCCCGAAAGCACGAGGCGATCCTCTCAGGCGCCACCCGGGTGTTTGTAAGGGAAGGCTTTGATGGCACCAGCATGGAGCAGGTGGCACGAGAAGCAAAAGTTGCCAAGCCTACACTTTACAGTCACTTTCCAAACAAGGGCGCTCTCTATGTCGCGACTGTAGAAAACGCCCTTAGAAGTGTTCGCAACGAAATCGCCGAGCCAAGGCTGGCTGAATTGTCTGCGCGAGAAGGTTTGCTCGTAGTTGCAAATCAGTTGACTGATCTATTTGGACGGCACGACAGTGCCGTGCATTTATGTCGTATTGCAGTAGGGGGGTTCGAACGCTTCCCACTCGCGACAGCGGCGATTATGGACGCCGGTCCGCGCCGAGGGACGGAAAAGGTCAGGGTGCTTCTGCGTGTATGGTGCGGCCGTGGCGAACTGACCGTGGAGGATGAGCAAATCGCTGCACAGCAGCTCGTCGAACTATGCAAAGTGTCTATTTTCGACAACCGCCTATTCGGTTCGCATGAGAAAGTGCCTGTCGCCCAATGCGAGCGTGTCGCCCGCGCGGCTCACGACACCTTCATGGCGCGCTATGGTGCCTGAATGACTGAGGGGATAACGGCGGATGGGCAGCCAGATGCCGCCGATTTAGGACCGTGCCGTGTGGATCGAGTAAGCGATCGCCATCCCGGATACACGGTTCGCAGTCGAGGAAGAGCCGTTAAGTCATAAAAGGTGATGCTTTAGTGCAGACGGAAGCAATGATCTTACACGGTGAGGCAGGAATTGGTCTTGCCGCTGAAGCCTACGGGGACCAGAACGCGATGCCTGTCCTGCTCGCCCATGGGGGCGGTCAGACCCGGCGGGCGTGGAGGCGCGTAATGTGCGATCTCGCTCAAGAAGGCTTTCGCACGATTGCGGTCGATCTTCGAGGGCATGGAGATAGCGACTGGGCCCTTGAGGGCGCTTACGAGGTCCGAAATTTTGCGGCTGACTTGGTCAACATCGCGTCTCTTATGCGGCGTCGCCCAGCCCTGGTCGGGGCTTCGCTAGGCGGAATGGCAGGAATTCTCGCCGAAGGCGAACTCGCACCCGGCACGTTTGCCTCGCTAACCTTGGTCGACATATTTCCGCGCATGGAGTCCGACGGCGTGATGCGAGTGATCGGCTTCATGGAAGAGCATGTCGATAGCGGCTTCGCTTCACCGCAGGAGGCGGCGGCCGTGATCGCTCGCTATATGCCGCATCGTGCCAGACGCGGCGCAAGCGATGGCCTCAAGAGCTATCTGCGGAAAAAGGAGGATGGCCGCTTTTACTGGCATTGGGACCCCGCTTTCATCCGCAATATCGCGGCTACCAAACGAAGCGACCCTGGCAGTCAGGACCGGCAGTCGGCACAGTTGAGCCAAGCCGCGGCGAATCTCGCACTTCCGCTGCATCTCATCCGCGGCGCTTCGAATGATCTTGTTTCCGACGAGGCCGTTTCGCATCTGCGACAACTTGCCCCTCATGCAGAATACACGGACATCGCAGATGCCACGCATATGGTCGTGGGCGATGCGAACGACGCCTTTTCCGCCGCTATCGTCGATTTCCTGAGGGGCCATCACTCTTCCGATACGGCTCAGCTGGAGGGGATGAAGGAAGCATGATCGATCGAGAGCGCTTGCAAGAGATGCTGCACCTGGCCCCTTTTCACCGATGGCTCGGGCTGGAGATTGCTGCCTGGTCTGAGAATGGAATCGAGATCACCATGCCGTGGCGCGAGGAGATCGTGTCGAACCCCATGGTGGGGTCGGCGCATGGAGGGATCCTGGCGTCACTGGTCGACCTCACCGGACTTTATGCTTTGCTTGCGAGAGGCGCCGCCGCGAAAGCGACGGCCGATCTGCGCGTCGATTATCACCGTCCTGCAACCTCAGGCCCTCTCACTGCTCACGGACAGATCGTGAAGATCGGGCGGCAGATTTCGGTGGCGCAGACGCGTATTGTCGGACCCGACGGCAAGTTGGTCGCCAGCGGCAGGGGCGCGTATTTCTCGTGAACCGAACGAACTGACGCAGGACTCCTCGTCAGCTACGACTTCACGGCGCGGCAACTGCCCCCTCGGCGGGCTCTTGCCACCCCAGGCCCAGCGACTTCTGCAGCGCGATCCAGGCCAGGGTAAGCGCCGCTTTCGTCCGAACCAGGTCTGCCGAAGCCTGCTGCTTGTCGCGCAGCGCAAGATTGAGGTCAGCCCTCGAGATCGCTCCTGCCGCAAAGCGCTGGCGATTCAGATCAGCGGCGCTATCGGCCTGGCTCTT
>JAHJWA010000006.1 GCA_018828205.1 Alphaproteobacteria bacterium | reverse complement strand
GCGGGACATCGCCCTGCACCAGCGCCCGCGCCCGCTCGCGCCAGGCCTCGAAATCGTCGGGCTCGGCGAGCTGGACCAGATAGCGGGTGCCGGCCGCGAGATGCTGGAGCGCGGTCACGCCGCGAACAGTTCGAGCTGCTCGCGCCTGGGCGCCAGCAGCGCGCGCAAATCCGCGCGGTCGGTCAGCGTCACCGGTCGCCAGTCGACCGTGCAGATGAAGGGCCGCACCTTGGCGATCGAGACGGTGAGCTTGGCGACATCGTCGAGCCTGAGCGTGCGGTGGCGGCGGCTCGCGACGATGCGGTTGACCGCCTTCACCCCCAGCCCGGGCACGCGCAGCAATTGCTCGCGGCTCGCGCGGTTGACGTCGAGCGGGAAATTCTCGCGGAACTTGAGCGCCCAGGCCAGCTTGGGATCGATATCGAGCGGCAGATTGCCGTCGGCATCGGTCGCCTGCATCACCTCGGCGGGCTTGTAGCCATAGAAGCGCATCAGCCAGTCGGACTGGTAGAGCCGGTGCTCGCGGATCAGCGGCGGGCGACTGAGCGGGAGCACCGCGCTGGCATCGGGGATGGGCGAGAAGGCCGAGTAATAGACCCGGCGCAGGCCGAAATTGTCGTACAGCCGGCTCGCCTTGCCGACGATATCGGCGTCGCTGGCCTTGTCCGCGCCGACGATCATCTGGGTGGACTGGCCCGCGGGCGCGAAGCGCGGGGCGTGGCGGAAACGCTTGCGCGCATCCTTGGCCTCGATCAAATCTGCCTTGACCTTGCCCATCGCGCCTTCGATCTGGCGGGCGTCCTTGTCGGGCGCCAGCCGGGTGAGCCCGGCATCGGTGGGCAGCTCGACATTGATCGAGACGCGGTCCGCATAAAGCCCCGCCTGATGCGCCAGTTCGGCATCGGCTTCGGGGATGGTCTTGAGGTGGATGTAGCCGCGAAAATCGTGCTCCACCCGCAGGATGCGGGCGACTTCTACGATCTGTTCCATGGTGTGGTTCGAGCTCTTGACGATCCCCGAGGAGAGGAACAGCCCCTCGATGTAATTGCGCCGGTAGAAGGCCAGCGTCAGATCGACCACCTCCTGCGGGGTGAAGCGCGCGCGGCGCACATTGCTGCTCTTGCGGTTGATGCAATAATGGCAGTCGAAGATGCAGTGGTTGGTCAGCAGGATCTTGAGCAGCGAAATGCAGCGCCCGTCGGGGGCGTAGGCGTGGCAGATCCCCATCCCCTCGGTCGAGCCCAGCCCCTTGCCGCCGAACGAATCCTTCTTCGCCGTCCCCGAGGAGGCGCAGGAGGCATCGTATTTGGCCGCATCGGCCAGGATTTCGAGCCTCTCGAGAGTGGTTTGCGACGCCATCCGTTCCTTATATGTTCCGCCTATTTATATGCAAGCGCGATGATCGGCGAAAGGCCGGACCCGGTTTGCGGCAGCGGGAAAGCCCCGGTCTGGGCAGCGGCGCGCAATCGACTCAGCGCGAGAAGGCCTGCTCGGCCCGTTCCTGCCATTCGGAAGAGAGGATCGCCCGGTCCAGCTCTTCGCGCAATTGGTCCGACGAAACCCGGAACACCGGCAGCGCGATCGACCCGTCGGTTGCGCTGACGCTCCGGTCCCCGGCCGCCTCGCGCGCGGGCTGGAAGGGATAGGCGATCGCATCGATCCTGCCTTCGTCGAAGGCGGCGAGCGCTGCATCGAGCGTGGCGAACTGCACGACCCTGTCGGCACCCGAGAGGTCGGACCGGGCGACCGGCCCCTCGGCGACGATGCCGATATGCTTGCCGGCCAGCGCATCGCTCAGGCTGCGATTTCCCCCCTGCTGGCCGGTGAGCGAGACCAGATAGGCGGTGAGGACCGCGGTCAGCGCCATCGAGAACAGCATCCAGATCATCGCCACGATCCGTCCGCCGGTCGTTCGCGGCACGAGGTCGCCATAGCCGATCGTCGTGGCGGTGACGCCGGCCCACCAGAAACCCTGCCCGATGCCCCGGCGCTTGCTGCCATCGGCCAGCACCTCGTCATTGCCCTTCCGCTCGACCAGCCAGAAGATCGTCCCGGCGATCAGCACCAGCAGCGCGAAGATGGCGACGGTCTTGAAGAAGCCGGGCGTAAAAAGACCCAGCAACCCCATGGTGAAGCCCGATCCGGCGCCGATCCCGATCAGGCCGATCGAATCGGCATGAAGCGGAAGGCTGCGCATGGCCGGGGCAGGCATGTCGGGGGTCGCATAGACGGGGAATTCCGGCTCGCCCGTATCGGGACCGGCGGCGACGAACCGGTAGTCCTGGCCGGCGCGGTCGGCCGCGGCGCGGTAGAGATCGATCGCGGGCCCGGTCCATCGGCCGTCGGGCTGCTGCTTGGCATAGGGCGGCAGTTCGGCCACCACCACGGTTTCCTGCGCCGTCGCGGAGCCCGGAGCGAGCGCGAGGAACAGCGAGGAGAGGATGAGGGCGAGCAGGGTTCGTGAGGCGGATATCATGGCGCGTGTCTAGGTTGGGCAGGCGCAGAAGCAACCCCGCCCGCCCGTGTCGCCGCGACACCCGTTCGTCTGACAGCTCAAGCGCAGAGCCCCTGCAGATACCAGTCGGGCAGGCCGCCGCGGCCGTCGCCGACCAGGCCTTGGCGGTAGATCCAGTAGCGGCGCCCCTCGCCGTCCTCGATGCGGTAATAGTCGCGCAGCCGCGCCGCGCCGCGTTCGCGCCACCATTCGGGCGCGATCCGCTCGGGCCCCTCGACGCGCGCCACATCGTGGACGCTGCCGCGCCAGCGGAAGCGCTGGGGATAGCCGTCGGGGGTGGCGTAGAGCACCGCGATCCGCTCGGGACGGTCGAGCAGCTTGAGCGGGCGCTGGTGGAAGGCGAGTTCTGCCTGCGCCGGGGCCTGGGCTGCGAGCGGTGGCTGCCAGCGCTGCGCGCGCTCGGGGATATGGCTGGGATGCAGCACCGGCCGGGTCACCGCCCCCTCGCCCAGCCGCACCGAGAGCCGGTCGATGCAGGCGGCGAGCGAGGTGCCGCGCTGCTCCGCCGCGGCTTCGAGGTCCCGTTGCTCGAGCGCCAGCGGCTCGGCCCAGCTGGCGCGCAGCCGCAGCATCTCGATCCCGAAACCGGCATCGACATCGTCGAGCTTGGCCGCGAACAAGCGGCAGATATGCGCGGGATCGCGGGTGGCGGCGGCGAGTTCGAGGCGGCGCACCGCCACCTCGCCATCGACGCGCCACAGCCCCAGCTCAAGACGACGGGCACCCTGCGCGCTGCCTTCCAGCTCGCGCGCCATGTCCTCGCCCAGATCGGCCAGCACGCGGTCGAGCAGCGGGCGATGGCGGATCGGCTCGAGCAGGCGGCGCTGCACCAGCGGCATGCGCTGCGGCACCACCGGGAGCAGCGGCTCGGGCACGCGGCCGAGCAATTGGTCGAGCCGGACCAGCGGATTGGCGGCGGGCGAGCGGCGGTTGCGGAAGCGCCGCTGGAGCGCATCGCGGCCGATGGTGGTGAGCTCGCCCAGCCGCTTGAGCCCGAGCCGCCGCAGCACGGTCAGGACATCGCTGTCGAGCCGCAGCGCCGCGACCGGGAGCTCTGCGAGCGGCGCGGGCATGCGCTCATGATCCGGTTCGTCCGGCGCGAGAATGCTGTTCGGCGCGCCGAAATGCGCCAGCGCCCAGGCGGCCCCCGCGGTCGGCGCGATCGCGCTGCGGATGGTCAGGCGGCGGCGCGCGAAAGCACCGGCGACATCCTCGAGCAGCCGCGCCTCGCCGCCGAAGAGATGCGCCACCGCGGTGACGTCGACGAGCAGTCCGTCGGGGGGATCGAGCGCCGACCAGGGGCCCCAGCGCATCGCCCATTCGGCGAGCTTTTCGAGCAGCGCGCGATCGCCCGCGGGGTCCGAGGGCGCGGTGCGGATTGCGGGGCACAGCGTGCGCGCATCGGCGAGCATCATGCCCGCCCGCGCACCCGCGGCGCGCCCCGCAGCATTGGCGGCTTCGATGCGCGGGCCATGCGCGGTGTCGGCGATCAGCACCAGCGGCGCGTCCTCGGCCTGCTCACCGGCCTGCTCCTGAGCCAGATACCAGCGATCCATCGCCAGCGCGCCCAGCCAGATCGAGAGAATGCGGCGCGGCGGCGCTCCGGCGCTGCGGGATGCCCCCTGCCCGCTGCTCACCGCCCCGCGGCGCGGGGGCGCCGCCGCTGCTGCAACCCGCCGGTCCATGTGTGGCGCGGCGCCTCTTCCTCGACTTCGTGAGGTCGTAGGGCGCGCAATCGCCCCCCCTCTTCGCCCAGCAGCCAACTGCCTGGCGGATGAGCGCGGGCGCGAAACAGCTCGGCCTGCCAGGCGGGCGCACCCGGCGCCTGCGCGTTCCAGGCGGGCGCGGCCGAGGGCGCGCAAGCCACCTCCCAGCGCATCCGCGCCGAGCTGAGATCGCGCTGCGCCTCGAGCCGGACGAGATAGAGCGGGACGCCGTGCCGTTCCGCCGCCAGCGTCAGCCGGCGCGAGGCGGTGAAATCGAGCGCGCGCGGATTGCCCGAGAGCTCGCCGATGACAAAGGCGATCTCTCGGCAGCGCACGCCTTCCTCGAGTGCGAACAGCGCATCCTCGGGCTTTTCGGCGAGCACATGGATCACGCGGTGGCGCAGCTCCTCGGGCAGGCCGGCGCGGTAGGGCCGCCCGGTCAGCCGCGCCGCCTCGCGCGTCTGCACCCACAGCACCGCGCGCCGGTCCTGCGCTTCGCGGGTTTCCCCGCGCGGGGTATGGCGCCAGTCGTCGAGCGCCAGAGCCAGCGCCGCGGCGACGCCCCCGGCGTGGTTGGTCGTGGAGAATATCTCGCTGTGCGCGACCGGACCCACGCGCGCGGCAAGCCCCGGCTGCCAACGCGCACTGCTCCGGGCGAGCGGCGCGGCGGCGACCTCGCAGGTCTGCGAAAGCGTCTCGGAAGGCATGGTGGAACGACTCATCTGTTCCGCTTATGTTCCGCCCGTCGGCGATTCGCAATCCCGCGCCGGCTTTCATCCCCGCATGCGCCATTCATCCCGATCATCGCCGGGACCGAACGCCGCATTCGATCATTGAACCATCAAACCATCCAACAGGAGACCGGTATGAAATACGCAGAAGGCAATCCCGACGAGCTCAAGACCAAGTTCTGGAAGGCGCTCGCCGATTCGCCCTTCCTTTTCCTCCAGCTCGACGGCCAGCCCGACACCGCGGTGCCGATGAGCCCGCAGCTCGACAAGGACGCCAACAGCGCGATCTGGTTCTTCACTCACACCAAGAGCCCCTTCCGCGCGCTCGGCCCCGTGACCGCGACTTTCAAGGGCAAGGATCACGGCATGTATGCGCGCTTCGGCGGCACGCTGGTCGAGGAAACCAGCCGCGAGCGCTTCGACCAGTTCTGGAACAATTTCGTCGAGGCCTGGTACGATGGGGGCAAGACCGATCCCGACATCCTCTTCCTGCGCATGGATCTGGGCGATGCCGAGATCTGGAATGGCGACATGGGCCTGCTGAGCACCGCCAAGATGGCGCTGGGCATGGATGTCCACGAGGACGCCGAAGAGCAGCACGTCAAGCGCACCCCGCTGTGATCCGCTGATCCCTATTGCCACCAAAGAAAAGGGCCGTTCGCGAGAACGGCCCTTTTTGTTGTCGGATGAAGAGTCGAAGTAAAGTTACGAGCCTTCGCGATGGTCGACGCCGGGAATGGCCGGTTCGACATCGGCATATTCGGGCTCGTGCACCTCGACGATGCCGCGCCCGAGGTGGCTGTGTCTGCGGCTGTAGGCGAAATAGACCACCAGCCCGATAATCGTCCAGATCGGCAGCACCAGCATCGCTTCGGTTGGCAGGTTGAGAAACAGGAAGGCGCAGCCGAAAATCGTTGCCGGACCGACCAGCCACAGCGCCGGGGTGCGGAAGCTGCGGGGACGATCGGGGTCGCTGCGGCGCAGCAGCATCACCGCCACCGCCACCATCAGGAAGGCATAGAGCGTCCCGGCATTGGCGATGTCGGCCAGCTGACCCACCGGGAAGAACGCCGCGCCGAAGGCGACGATCACACCGGTGATGGCGGTCACCACATAGGGCGTGTTCCACTTGGGATGGACCTTGGAAAGCCCCTCGGGAAGCAGGCCGTCGCGGCTCATCACGAAGAAGATGCGGGTCTGTGCGAACAGCAGCACCAGGATGACCGAGGGCAGCGCGAAGAACGCTGCGATCCCGAGCATGTTGCCCACGCTCGAAAAACCGATCTGGCGCAGCACATGCGCCAGCGCCTCGTCCGAGCAGACCAGCGAAGCGGCGTATTGCGGCATCGCGCATTGCAGCGCGAGTTCTTCCGACCCAGCAGGAAAGGGAATGCCGCCCGGACCCATGATCGGCTGTCCGCCGATCGTGCCGATCGCGCCCGCGGCCACCAGGATGTAGAACAGGGTGCAGAACAGCAGCGAACCGACCAGACCGATGGGCACGTTGCGCTGCGGGTTCTTGGTTTCCTCCGCGGCGGTCGAGACCGCATCGAAGCCGACATAGGCGAAGAAGATCGTCGCCGCGGCACCGACCGCGCCGACCCCGGATCCGAAACCGCCGAACACGCCGGCGGGCAGGAAGGGATTGAACTTGTCGGCGTCGAAATCCCCGCTGGTGAAGGTCAACGCGATGAAGACGGTCAGCGCGGTTACCTTGATCAGCACCAGTACCGCGTTGACGCGCGCGCTCTCATTGGTGCCGATCATCAGCAGCCAGGTGACCAGCAGCGCGATCACCATCGCCGGCAGGTTGATGAAGCCGCCCGGTTCGCCGCCCAGCGCCAGCGGGCCGGCCGCCAGCCATTGCGGCAGCTCGATCCCGAGGAATTCGTTGAGGATCGTCCCGGCGAAATAGCCCGACCACCCGACCGAAACGGCCGAAGCCGCGATCGCGTATTCGAGGATCAGCGCCCAACCCACCGTCCAAGCGAGCAACTCGCCCATGGTGGCGTAGGAATAGGTGTAGGCGGATCCCGCGACCGGGATCATCGAGGCGATCTCGGAATAGCAGAGCGCCGCGACGATGCAGACCAGCCCGGCGATCACGAACGCGAGCATCAGGCCGGGACCGGCCTTCTGCGCGCCGGCCGCGGTCAGCACGAAAATGCCCGTGCCGATGATGCAGCCGATCCCGAACAGCATCAGCTGGATCGGCCCGAGAGTGCGTTTGAGTGCTTTCTTCTTCGCCGTCGCGAGAATCGCGTCGAGCGGCTTTACCCTGTCCAGTAGCATTGTCCGGAGACCCCCAGGCCCGCAGCGGAACGGTTCCGCCCTGCCAGCCTGCAACGCCGTGATTTAATCCCTTTTTCGGGACCGGCAATCGAAAAGATCAGGCGCCCAGCAGACCCGGGAAAAGACCCGTCACAAGGATGACCGCGACCGCAATCGGGCACAGCCAGGCAATCAGGAAGCGCCACAGGCCGAACGCCAGCGGCGACAGGCCGGTCACGCTGCGGACCAGCGTGCGATCGGCCTTCCAGCCGACGAACAGCGATGTCAGCAAGGCGCCCAGCGGCAGCATGACCTTGCCGGTGAAACCATCGATCGTGTCGAGGATGTCGGTATCCTCGAACAGCGACCAGAACCCCAGCGGGCGCACCTCGGACAGGACATTGTAGCCGAGCAGGCAGAGGATCCCGATCACGAATGCTCCGCCACCGAAGATCATGGCGGACTTGGCCCGACTCCAGCCGCGCTCGCCGATGCCCCAGGCGGTCGGAACCTCGAGCAGCGAGATCGAGCTGGTCACCGCCGCGACGAGGATCAGCACGAAGAACAAAAAGCCGAACAGCGCGCCCGCGGGCATGGTCTGGAAGGCGAAGGGCAGCGTCTGGAACACCAGCGTCGGCCCCGCGGCCGGATCGAGGCCGACCGCGAAAACGATCGGGAAGATCATCAGGCCCGCCAGCATCGCCACGCCGATATCGGCAAAGGCGATCAGCGCCGAGGTGGAGCCCAGTCCGCTGCCTTCCTTGATGTAGGAGCCGTAAGTGATCAGTCCGGCCACGCCCAGCGAGAGCGAGAACAGCGCCTGGCCGAGCGCGGCGTTCATCACCTGCGGGGTCAGCTTGGACCAGTCGGGGGTGAACAGGAAGGTGAAGGCATCGGCCATATCGCCTTCGATCGCGCCGTAGAGCACCAGCCCGATAAGCAGCGCGAAAAACATCGGCATGAGGTACAAGGCGGCCTTCTCGATCCCGGCGTGGACACCGCGCGCAACGATGAAAAGCGTGGCGCCCATGAAGACGAGATGCATCCCGAGCAGCAGCCCGGGGTTGGCAAACATATCGGTAAGCCGCTGCTGGACCTGGGCCTGGTTTTCGCCTGCAAGCGCGCCGCGGAACGGTTCGCCCGAACCGATCGCCTGCAGCAGGTCGCCGCCCATCACCCCGGCGTAATAGAGCACCCAGCCCGCGACGACCGAATAGAAGGACAGGATAAGAAAGGCCGCGATCGCGCCGATCGCGCCGAAGATCGACCAATTGGTCGAGGCGTTGGACTGCGCCGCAACGCGCTTGATCGAACCGACCGCATCGGTCTGCCCGGCGCGGCCAATGAAGATTTCCGAAAGGATCAGCGGCAGGCCGATCAGGAACACGCAGCCGATGTAGAAGATCACGAAGGCACCGCCACCGCTCTCGCCCGCCAGCGTGGGAAAGCGCCAGATATTGCCGAGCCCCACCGCCGCGCCGATCGCAGCCAGAATGAAGGCCCAACGCGAGGACCAGCCCTCGCTCGTGCTTGTCGTTGTCGCGACCATTATTCAAACCTCTCCATCGCGCGCCTGCGGTCCGGCGCGTGTGCCCGGGGCCCATCTGCAATGTTTTGGCTTCTGCGTCGAGGGTGCTTTGCCTTTGCGTTCACAGGGCGCTAGGCGTTTCGGCCATGTCCACGACCTTCCAGATCGACACTTCGACCAGCCGGGCGACCCCCACGCCGGCGCCGATGAAGCGGCTCACCGTACCCAAGATCCGGGCGCGCAAGACCGACGGCGTGACGGGCGAGCCACTGGTGATGCTGACCGCCTACACCGCGCGTCAGGCGCAATTGCTCGATGCGCATTGCGACCTGCTGCTGGTGGGCGATTCGCTGGGCCAGGTGATCTACGGCCTGCCTTCGACCATCCCCGTCACGATGGAGATGATGGCGAACCATGCCGCCGCGGTGGTGCGCGGGAGCTATCACGCGGTGGTCGTGGTCGACATGCCCTTCGGCAGCTACGAGCGCTCGCCCGAACAGGCCTTCGACAGCGCGGCGCAATTGCTCAAACAGAGCGGAGCGGCGGCGGTGAAGCTCGAAGGCGGCGAGGCGATGGCCGAAACGGTCGCCTTCCTCTCGCAGCGCGGGATTCCCGTGATGGGTCATGTCGGGCTCACCCCGCAGGCGGTCAATGTGCTGGGCGGCTATGGTGCCCGCGGGCGCGACGATGCCGAAGCCGAGAAGATCGTGGGCGATGCCAGGGCGCTCGATGCGGCCGGAGCCTTCGCGATCGTGATCGAAGGCGTGGTCGAGAGCATCGCAATCGCCGCCACCGAGGCCGTCTCGGCCCCCACCATCGGCATCGGTGCCTCCGCGCGCTGCGACGGGCAGGTCCTGGTCACCGAGGACATGCTGGGAATGTTCGAGCGCGTCCCGCGCTTCGTGAAGAAATACGAGGATATCGCCGCGCTGATCGAGCGGACGGCCGCCAATTACGCCGAGGAAGTGCGCAGCCGCAGCTTTCCCGGCGAAGACCAGACCTACCAGCCCAAATCCTGAAGGATCACCTCCGCGTGTCCACGCTCCTGCAATTCTACAAATTTTCGCTCGTCTTCACCCTCATCTGTCTCGGGCTGGCCGTCTGGTACGGCTTCGCGAGCACCGGGACGGTGGTCGGTATGCTCGGCCTGTTGTGGATCGTGGTGATCCTCTCGATTCTCGAAGTTTCGCTGAGTTTCGACAACGCGGTGGTCAACGCCACGGTCCTGAAGGACATGAGCGAGGTCTGGCAGCAGCGTTTCCTCGTCTGGGGTATCGCGATCGCGGTGTTCGGCACGCGGATCATCTTCCCGCTCGCCATCGTCGCCATCGCCGCCGGGCTGGGTCCGCTGGCCGCGGTCGACCTGTCGCTCAACAACCCCCAGGAATACGAGCGGATCGTCTCGGGCGCGCATGTCGGCATCGCCGGTTTCGGCGGCGCCTTCCTCACCATGGTCGGGCTGAAGTTCTTTTTCGATGCCGACAAGGAGGTCCACTGGATCGCGGTCGTCGAGGAGAAGCTGACGCGCGTATCCGCCCTGCCCGCGGTCGAGATCGGCCTGCTGCTGCTGGTGATGTGGGGGATTTCGACGTTGCTGCCGGCGGAGGAGGCGCTGACCTTCCTCACCGCAGGGCTGCTGGGCGTGGTCACCTATATCGCCGTCGATGCCCTGGGCACTTTCCTCGACATGCGCGAACAGGCCAAGCGCGCCAGCGGCGTGGTGATGCGTTCGGGTCTGGGCGGGTTTCTCTATCTCGAAGTGCTCGACGCCTCGTTCAGTTTCGACGGCGTGATCGGCGCCTTCGCCCTGTCCAACAACATGGTGGTCATCGCTCTGGGTCTGTCGATCGGCGCGATGTTCGTGCGATCGATGACGATCCACCTCGTCAAGAAAGGCACGCTGGCAGCCTATCGCTTCCTCGAGCACGGCGCTTTCTGGGCGATCATCGTTCTGGGCGGCATCATGTTGTCATCGGTGGTGGTGCATATCCCCGAAGCCTTCACCGGTCTGATCGGTGCAACGCTGATCGGCATTTCGCTGTGGTGGTCGGTCCGCTGGAACAAGCGGCACGGGACGCTGGAGGCGACCGCCTAGTCTGCCTGGCTGAGCGCTCCGGCGACCGGCGCCGCCACCACCAGCTGGAACAGGTGGTAGAGCATAAGCGGCACGACCAGGAATCCGGCGACTTCGGGCGCGAAGAGGATCGCGGCTAGCGGGACGCCCACTGCGGTGCTTTTCTGCGTGCCGGCGAACAGGAACGAGATGCGGTCGCGGCGGGGAAGCCCGAGCGCGCTGCCGGCGAGCCACGAACCGGCGTGGCCGAACAGCAGGAACAGCGCGACCATCCCTCCCAGCCAGGCCCATGCCCCGGCATCGACCCTCTGCCAAATCCCCTGCTGCACCGCGCCCGAGAAGGCGACATAGACCGCCAGCGCGATCACGCCCCGGTCGATCCAGACGATGTGCCT
>JAHJWA010000382.1 GCA_018828205.1 Alphaproteobacteria bacterium | reverse complement strand
CTGCGCCAGATCCTCCAGCGCCGCCATCTGCGAGGGGCTGGCGGTCCTGGGTTCCATGCCGATGACGCAGAGCGCGCCCAGCCCGAAGCCCTCGCGCGTGGTCAGCGGCGCGCCCGCGTAGAAACGCACCCCCTGCGAGGCGAGGACGCTGTTCGCATAGAAGGGATGCTCGAGCAGGTCGGGCAGGACGATGGTCTCGGTGCTTTCGGCGACCGCGGCGCAGGGCGCCTTGTCGCGCGGGAGCGATCCGTGCGCCACGCCGACGCGCGACTTGAACCATTGCCGGTCGCTGTCGGTGAGCGAAACCGCCGCCATCGGCAGGTCGAAAATCTGGCTCGCCATGCGGGTGATGCGATCGAAACTCTCGCTCGGCGGGGTGTCGAGCAGGTTCAATCGATGAAGGGCGTCGAGCCGACCGGGTTCGTCATGGGGTTTCATAATAAATCTCAGCCCTTTATTTAAGGGGCAAGACCTTAACGGATCGTGTCTTTCCGCCCGAGAGTAGCGGGGGCCCAAAAGGCGCCGGTCCGGGGCCAAGCGGGGCCCCGAAGCGGGATGGCGCCTTGCCGTGCAAGCGGGGCGGCAGCGCGAGGGTGGCGGGTCGCAGCGCCGCTGCTATGAACGAGCATGCCCGACCGACGCCTCTTCATCCAATCGCTTGCTGCCTTGCCCGCCGCGCTCGCGCTCGGCGGCGCTCCGGCTGCTGCCCGCACCGGCCGCTTGCCGCCGCGCCTGCGGCCCGGAGATACGGTGGGCCTGGTCGAGCCCGCGGCCTTCAGCGACGATCCGGCGCAGATCGAGATGGTGAAGGCGACGATCGAGGGGATGGGGCTGGTGCCGAAGGTCGGCGCGCATGTCGGGACGCGCTACGGCTATCTCGCCGGAACCGACCGGCAGCGCGCGGCCGATCTCAACGCGATGTTCGGAGATGATTCGGTGCGCGCGGTGTTCGCGGTGCGCGGCGGCTGGGGCAGCGCGCGGCTGCTCCCGCATCTCGACTGGGAGACGATCCGCGCCGGTCCCAAGCTGCTGATCGGCTTCAGCGACATCACCGCGCTCCACCTCGCCTTCGCGGCGCGCGCGGGGTTTGCCACGATCCACGCGCCCAATGCGGGCAACAGCTGGCCGAAAATCAGCTGGGAAAGCCTGTGGCATCTCGCCTTCGCCGGCGCCACGCCGACCTTTCGCAACCCCGCGACCGGCACCCCCGACCCCGCGGTGCAGGAGCGCTGGCAGACCGTCGCGATCCGCCCCGGCAAGGCGCGCGGGCGTCTGCTCGGCGGCAATCTCTCGGTGCTCACCGCGCTGGTAGGGACGCCCTGGCTGCCCGATTTCGACGGCGCGATCCTGTTTCTCGAAGACACCGGCGAAGCCCAGTACCGGATCGACCGGATGCTCAGCCAGCTGGCGCTCTCGGGCATTCTCGACCGGGTCGCAGGCGTGGTGTTCGGCCAGTGCACCCGCTGCGCAGCGGGGGTCGAGGACTACAGCGGCTTCACCGTGCCCGAGCTGCTCGAGCATTATCTGGCCCCGCTCGGCGTGCCCGCGTTTCGCGGCGCCAACATCGGTCATGTCGCCAACCAGCTCAGCCTCCCGGTCGGCGCGCGGGTCGAGATCGATGCCGGTCTCGGGAGCATCCGCATTCTCGAACCCGTCACCGCCTAGACTCAATTTCAGATTGAATGAATCCGAGGGGATTCCCAATCGGATCGATTTGTGATTCAACCTGCTGGCTGGGGATGGAGGCCGGCAGGTATGGCGAGACCTTATTCGAACGATTTGCGTGAGCGGGCAGCGACGGCGGTGGCGTCGGGCCGCAGTTGCCGTGAGGTGGCGTCGTTGTTCGGAGTGAGCGTTGCGAGCGTGGTGAGGTGGTCACAACGCCAGCGTTCGACGGGGACGGCGGCATCGCGGCGTATGGGCGGTCACCGCAAGCGACTGCTCGAACCGCACCGGGCATTGGTGATCGATCGGATGAAAGCCGTGCCGGACATCACTCTCAAGGCGCTGGTGGCAGAGCTGGCCGAACAGGGCATCGCGACCAGCACGGTATCGGTGTGGCGGCTGGTGCGCTCGGAAGGGCTGCGCTTTAAAAAAAACGCTGTTCGCGGTCGAGCAGCTGCGGCCGAAGATCGCGCGCCGGCGCGAGCAGTGGAAGAAATATCAGGGGCGGCTTGATCCCAGGCGCCTCGTCTTCATCGACGAGACCTGGGCCAAGACCAACATGACACCGATCCGGGGCTGGGCGCCGCGTGGGCACAAGCTCGTCGCCCGCGCACCGTTCGGGCATTGGCGCACGCTGACCTTCCTGGCCGCGCTCAGACATGACCGGATCGACGCGCCGTGCGTGCTCGACGGCCCGATCAATGGTCTCAGCTTCACTGCCTGGGTCGAGCAGTTCCTCGTACCGACGCTCGCACCCGGCGACATCGTGATCATGGACAACCTGGGCAGCCACAAGGGCGCAGCCGTCCGCCAGGCGATCCGCTCCGCCGGGGTCAGAATCTTGTTCTTGCCACCTTACTCGCCGGACCTGAACCCGATCGAGCAGGTGTTCGCCAAGCTCAAGCTGTTGCTCCGAAAGGCGGGCGAACGAACCGTCGAGGCAACCTGGCAGCGCATCGGCACCCTCCTCGACGCCTTCCCACCACAAGAATGCTCCAACTACTTCAGAAACTCCGGATACGCTTCAACCTAAGTGGAAAAGAGTCTAGGCGGACTGAGCGCCTGATTTGGGCTCGCTGTACTCGCTCCGAAGCGCCTTTGCAGCGGCTTGCATCCCGATCGCGATCGTGTCGATGACCGCCTCGTCGTCTTCCCCGTTGCGCGCCGCCAGCGCGCCCGCGGCACCTGCGACCAGGAACCAGGCGAAATGCTCTGCCCGCCGGCGCGGCAAGCCATACGCTTTCTGAATGCCGTCGGCCCATCCCTTGACGTTGGCGCGCTGGCCGGCTTTTGCCCGCGCCGCCAGCGGTCCATTGTCGCTGATCAAGCGGGTAAACAGTTCACCACGCTCGTCTGCGCGCCGAAACCACAGCTTGCACGCACCCCTAATCCAGTCGTCGAAACTCGGATCGCTGGGAAGTTCGTCCGCCAGTCGGTCTACGTAGATCTGGTTCTCGCGGTCGTACAACGCCGCCAGCAGGTCATCGCGACCCGTGAAATAGCGATAGCCGAGGGATTTGGCGACGCCCAGCTTTTGCGCGACGCCTTCCATCGTGACCGCAAAGACGCCCTGGTCGATGACCATCTCGGCTGCAGCGTCGAGAAAACGAGCTTTGCGCTCCGATCCTGTCATCCGTGTTTGCTTCATCGGGAAACCTCGTTGAACGTCCGTCGGCATTCCCACGGATTCGGGGGAATGGCGAAAGTATTTGTCGCTACAGGCTTTACTGCAAGCTGTCGCCAGTCGGCCGGGGCCGATCTTCACGAAGAGTCAGTCATGCGGCTGACCCCCCACAAATTTGCTAACCTTACCGTAGCAGGCAGGCGAGCGATGCGGCAGCTTGCGGTCTTCGGGTCTGGTTCCCTGTGATGCGCTGAGTTGTGCCGGCCCCGATCGCCTCGATCCTGGGCATGGCATTCTTCAACCGAGCGTTTCGGGCGGCGAGAAGTCGCCCTCGGAGACGCCGGCCCGGCCATTCCTTTCTCAATAATTCGCAACCACGCCAAACTCACCTCCCGCGCAGCGGGTCGGTTCACCGACCCGGCAACGGATCAATAACGAGGCTGCGGAGTGCGCCGTCATGGTCGCAGCCGTGAAATTTCCCAATGATCTGAGTGCCCATCTTTGTCGTCTATCGGGCACCACCTTTCGATAGGCACCAGTGTCGGATATGCCCTTTATCCAGACCATGGCCGCGACCTTGACGAATTGATCGAGCGCGCAGACGAGGCTCTTATCCGCGTTAAACGCAGTGGAGGCGGTATTGCTCGTTTCGAGGCCGATGCCTCTTACGGGAAGCCTCGGCTCTCAGCTTAGTTTGCTAGCCAAAATGCGATCCGAGATCACGTTGTCGAATTGGTAGAGTTCGGGGTGGTTGGCAGCGTATCACCCATAGCCCGCTCAACGCGTCGGTATCATGGCACCTGCCACATGGTAGAACGAGAAGACCGTCCGAAACTGCGAAGATAAATTTCACCGCCGGGCGGAACGGCAAATTTGTCGAACGTCAGCTTAGCCTGTCTCCATTGCCTGAAGCGGACCGTCTCCTAGCGGCTCAATTGCCGTCGTCGGCGATCGCCTGAATGAGCTTGTCGGAAGCAACTATTCCCGCATGACCAGAAGAATGCGTTCAAGCAGCGCTTGCGAGAGTTGGAAAGGTCGACATGTCCGCGACTCCAGACGAAGGACGAACCGATTTCAAGCGTGGGCTAGTTCTGCCTCCAAGTAACATTTGTTCGCTCGATCGCTACCTCACCCGAGAAGGGCATGCAAAGCGCGCGGGCTTCGTCTACCGACGCCGTCTGCCAGCGACTATACTCATCGGGCCGCAGCACGACTGGCATGCGGTCGTGGACCTCGGCCGCCTCACCTACGGCGTCCGTCATGATCATCGAATAGCACTCGCCCCATTCGTCGCTGCTGAGACAGATCCCGGCGACCGCGAACATCGGCTGATCGGGCAAGCTCAACCAGGTGCGGGTCATGGCGCCCCTGGGGCCCTCGGCTTCGGCCCATGCGGTCAGCGGGATCAGGCAACGGCGTTCCTGGAAACTGTATCGCCACATGAAGCTGTCGAGCTTGTCGATACGCGCGTTATTCACTGGTCTGGGCTTCAGCGGCTCGCCGGTGCGTTTGCTCATCTGTGCCAGCGGGAAGCCCCAGACCATCGAGCGCAGCCGCCCCTCGGCCACGACGAGCCCCGAATAGCCGGGGTAGACCTCGTCGGCCGCGTTCCCCGCGGCGTTCTCGATGCCGAACAGGCGGGCGATCTCTTCGTTCGCGCTCTTGATGCGGTAGAGGTTGCACATCGCTGGAGCTTATCGCGGGCGAGGAAAGGGCGCTACGGGTATCGCCATACGTTCGCGCTGACGGGGCGCTCCATGCAAATCACGCAGCGCAGGCGTTTGATCAGCTGATAGAGCTTCAGCTCGCCGGGCAGGCTGTGAACTCGGGCAAAATCGCCGAGCGGGTAGATTTCCTTACGCCCGCAACGGCACGAGATGCGCAGGAACGCATGCGGCTGGTACGCAAACGGATCGACCGGTTTGGGGCTGATGTAGTCGGCCAACGGCAAAATCCCGATTGCGCTTGTGTTCCTTCTCTGTTCTCATAAGCGCATGGAAATGATTCGCGCCAGCGACGAGGAAATCGAGACCGTGCTGCACATCGCAGTCACGACCGCGCCAAACTACGTGCTGTGCAGCGTGTTCGACCGCAAGTTCGATCGCGACCGGGCCGTCGATGTGATCGTGCAGCGCGTCTTCGCGACGCTGCGCAATTACCAGTTGATGCGCGATCCCCGGTTCGAGGAGCACGCGCGCGGCCCGCTACCTTTGTTCGACAACGAGGGCATGCCTTGTCCGACCAAATGAAGGTGCCCGAGGATGTGTTTCAGACAGTCCCGGAGGACGCGACGCCGGAGGATCGGCGCTATATGCTGGCGACGGTGATCATCCAGGCCGTGTTCCACGCTTGCAGCGGCCGCGATGAGAAGCCCGGCAGCGCCACCCTGGGCACGCGCGAGATGCTCGTGTCGATGGCCGCCGCGCAAGCGATGATGCTGGCGATGTCGGTCAAGCCCGACACGACGCCGCGCGATCCCCGTCTGCTCGCCAAGGATATCGGGAAGGAAGTGGCCGAGACAGCTGCCGACCTGCGCGGCGAGCATGCAGCGCAGCTCGAGGCATCGTTCCGGTAGCTCGGCGTCTCATGGACGCGAACCCACTAAGTTCGGGCATTAGCTGCTCACCCACTGGGCGAAGCTGACCGCCGCCAACGCCAGCCCGATCAGCACGAATGCTAGAAGAACCGCGAACTCAATCCGAAGGCGCATCGCACCATCCTTCCCGGCGGCCGGTCCAGGTTCGCGCCAGACCCTCGGCAACAAGCTGATCGCCCACCGATCCGCGATCATTGACGACGACAGCCAGTGTGCGGCCGTAACGATCCTCGCCCTCGCGCCGCAGCTCGAACGGTTCTGCGTTGAGCAGCACGAGCAGGCGGCGCTTGGCGCGCTCGCCCTTCGTCTTCTCGCTCGGGCACTGCGGCTGCGAGACTT
>JAHJWA010000381.1 GCA_018828205.1 Alphaproteobacteria bacterium | reverse complement strand
GGCCGCCAGCGCGCGGCTGGGGCGTTCGGTGACGCAATTGCGCGGCGCGATGCCGGCGATGGTCAACACCCCCGAGATGCGCTTCCAGGTCGACGAGAGCCGCAAGTTCGCCGCCATCGACGAGGTCAAGGCGCGGCTCGCGAACAGCCTCGCCGAGGTCAATTCGACCGATGGCGTGCGGGTCACCAGCGCCGATGGCTGGTGGCTGCTGCGCGCCTCCAACACGCAGGACGTGCTGGCCGCGCGCGCCGAAAGCGACAGCCAGGAAGGGCTCGACAGGCTGCTGGCGCAGATCGACGAGCAGCTGGCGCTCTCGGGGCTCGAGCGCGGGGCGAGTGTGGGACACTGAGGCCTGCCTCCGGCATCGGATTGAAGCGCTGACGCCGCCGCCGCGTCAGGAACGAGCCGCTGGCTCCGGCGCTGTGCCAGCGTGACCGCGCGCCCGCTTCCTGCCGAAATCGCCGCCTGGTTCGCCGGGCGTGGCTGGCGGGTGCGCCACCACCAGAGCGCGATGCTCGCCGCGAGCGATGCCGGGCAGCACGCGATGCTGGTGGCGGACACCGGCGCGGGCAAGACGCTGGCGGGGTTCCTGCCGACGCTGGCCGATTTCGCGCCCTCGCGGCTGGGTGGCGCCGCGCCGCCCGAGGGGCTGCACACGCTCTATATCTCGCCGCTGAAGGCGCTGGCGCATGACGTGCAGCGCAACCTCCTCACCCCGATCGAGGAGATCGGTCTGCCGATCCGGGTCGAGACCCGCAGCGGCGACACGCCCGCGGACCGCAAGAAGCGCCAGCGCACCCGCCCGCCGCATATCCTGCTGACCACGCCCGAGAGCCTCTCGCTGCTGCTCTCCTTCCCCGACAGTCTCGAGCTGTTCGCGGGGCTCAGGCGGGTGGTGATCGACGAGGTCCACGCCTTCGCCACCGGCAAGCGCGGCGATCTGCTGGCGCTGGCGCTGGCGCGGCTGCAGGGAATCGCCCCCGGCATGCGCCGCTCCGCGCTCTCGGCGACCGTGGCCGAGCCCGAGGCGTTCCGCGAATGGCTCGCGCCCTGGGGGGAAATCGACAGCGTGGCGCTGGTCGAGGGCGAGCAGGGCGCCCCCGCCGAGGTCGAGATCCTGCTCCCGCAGGAAGAGCGCGTCCCCTGGGGCGGGCACGCCGCGACCTGGGCGATCCCGCAGCTCTACGAACAGATCCGCGCCAACCGCACCACGCTGGTCTTCACCAACACGCGGTTTCTCGCCGAATACATCTTCCAGAACCTGTGGGACGTGAACGACGATACCTTGCCCATCGGCATCCACCACGGTTCGCTCTCGAAGGAGGCGCGGCGCAAGGTCGAGGCGGCGATGGCGCGCGGCGAGCTGCGCGCGCTGGTCTGCACCGCCAGCCTCGATCTCGGGGTCGACTGGGGCGATATCGACCTCGTGGTCCAGATGGGCGCGCCCAAGGGCTCCTCGCGGCTGCTCCAGCGGATCGGCCGCGCCAACCACCGCCTCGACCAGCCCAGCCGCGCGCTGCTGGTGCCGGGCAACCGTTTCGAATTCCTCGAGGCGACCGCGGCCAAGGAGGCGGTCGACCAGGGCCAGCGCGACGGCGAGGATTTCCGCCCCGGCGGGCTCGACGTGCTCGCGCAGCACGTCATGGCCTGCGCCTGCGCCGCGCCCTTCCACGAGGACGAACTGCTCGCCGAGGTGCGCTCGAGCCTGTCCTACGCCTGGATCGACGAGACGGTGTGGCAGCGGGTGCTGACCTTCGTCTCGACCGGCGGCTATGCGCTCAAGGCCTACGACAAGTTCAAGCGCATCACCCGCTCGCCGCAGGGCATCTGGCGGCTGACCCATCCCGAGCAGGCCGCGCGCCACCGGATGAACGCCGGGATCATCATCGATTCCGAAATGCTCGAGGTCCGGATCAGCGCGCGCGGCGGGCGCGGCGGGCGCTCGCTGGGCAAGGTCGAGGAGCGCTTCGCCGCCTCGCTTTCGCCCGGCGACACCTTCGCCTTTGCCGGCATGAGCCTCGAGGTGGTCAAGCTGCAGGATATGGAGGTGCTGGTGAAGGCCTCCAAAGCCTCGGCGATGATCCCCAGCTACGGCGGGCAGCGGCTGCCGCTGACCACCCATCTGGCCGAGCGGGTGCGCGCGATGCTGGTCGACCGCGCGGGCTGGGCGCGCTTCCCCGACGACGTCCGCGAATGGCTCGAGGTCCAGGACTGGCGCTCGCAAATGCCCGGCCCCGGGCAATTGCTGGTCGAGAGCTTCCCGCACGGGCGCCGCTTCTACACCGTCTATTACACTTTCGAGGGGTGGAACGCGAACCAGTCGCTGGGGATGCTGATCACAAGGCGGATGGAGGATCGCGGCCTGCTGCCGGGCGGCTTCGTCGCCAATGACTATTCGCTCGCGGTCTGGGGGCTGCGCCCGGTCGGCGATCCCGCGCCGCTGCTTTCGCCCGATATCCTGCAGGACGAATTCATCGACTGGGTGCAGAATTCGCATCTGCTGCGCCGCGCCTTTCGCGAGGTGGCGGTGATCGGCGG
>JAHJWA010000380.1 GCA_018828205.1 Alphaproteobacteria bacterium | reverse complement strand
CTCGACCCGCATGTGCGGCGAGGAGCCGAGCCATGCGATCCGCAAGGGATAGGCGCGCCCCTCGCTGGCGATGGTCCTGGCGCCCTCGCCCAGCAATTGGGCGAAGCGCGCGCCGTCGATGGTCGCCGACATCACCAGCACGCGCAGATCCTCGCGCAGCACCTCGCGGCTTTCCAGCGCCAGCGCGAGGCCGAGATCGCTGTCGAGATGGCGCTCATGCGCCTCGTCGAACAGCACCGCGGAGACGCCTTTCAGCTCCGGATCGTCGAGCAGGCGGTTGACGAAGATCGCCTCGGTCATGACCAGGATCCGGGTGCGCGCCGAGGTCTTGCTGTCGAGCCGGGTCAGATAGCCCACCGTCTCGCCCGGGCTCTCGCCCAGCAGCTGCGCCATCCGCTCCGCCGCCGCGCGCGCCGCGACCCGCCGCGGCGAGGTGAGGATCACCTGCCCGCCGCACCACGGCTCGCCCAGCAGCGCGGGCGCCACCGCGGTGGTCTTGCCCGCCCCCGGCGGCGCGACCAGCACCGCGGCGGTCTGCTCGCGCAGGCTGGCGAGCAGTTCGGGGAGGACCGCGTGGATGGGGAGGTCTTGGCTCACGCCGCTCCCCTATCCGGTTACGGCTGGCCAAGTCGAGGCATGGCGGCGCAGGTATCTCGGCTGCGGCCTACGGCCTCCGCTCGATACGAACGGGGCGTGGTGGGGTCACGGGAGCCAGAAACAGGTGTTACCCTCTTTCGTGTCGAGCGAAGTCGAGACACGCGGGCGCTCAGCGCCCGGTTGCCTCAATACCCCCGCGCCACCGCGAAATGCGCCGCTTCGGTCATCGCCTGGCGGGCCTTGCCGTCGGGGAAGATCGAGAGCGCGTCGATCGCGCGGTCGGCGAAATGGCGGGCGCGGGCGCGGGTGTCGTCGACCGCGCCGTGCTGCGCGATCAGCGCGCAGGCGTGGTCGAGATCGGCGTCGGAGCTCTTGATCCCCGAAATCGCCTCGCGCCAGAAGCCGCGCTCCTCCTCGCTGCCGCGCGCATAGGCGAGGATCACCGGGAGCGTCATCTTGCCCTCGCGGAAATCGTCGCCGCGATCCTTGCCCATCGCCGCGGCGTCGGAATCATAGTCGATCGCGTCGTCGACCAGCTGGAAGGCGACCCCCAGATTGCGGCCGTATTCGTCGAGCGCGCGTTCCTGGTCGTCGCTGCATTCGGCGACCACCGCGGCGATCCGGCTGGCGGCGGCGAACAGCGCCGCGGTCTTGGCGCGGATGATCTGGAGATAGCGTTCCTCGCTGGTGCCGATCTTGCGCTGCGCGGTGAGCTGGTCGACCTCGCCCTCGGCGATGATCGCGCTGGCGCTCGATAGGATTTTCAGCACCCTCAGGCTGCCGTCCTCGGTCATCAGCTCGAAGCTGCGGCTGAACAGGAAATCGCCCACCAGCACGGTCGCCGGATTGCCGAAGATGATGTTGGCGGCGGTCTTGCCGCGGCGCATCTCGCTGCCATCGACGACGTCGTCGTGGAGCAGCGTGGCGGTGTGGATGAACTCGACCGAGGCGGCGAGCTTGTAATGGCGCGAGCCCTGGTAGCCGACCAGCTCGGCGCCCGCGAGCGTGAGCATGGGGCGCAGACGTTTGCCGCCGCCCGAGATCAGGTGCCCGGCGAGCGCCGGAATCAGCGGGATTTCGCTCTGCATCCGGTCGAGAATGACCGCATTGACCGCGTTCATGCCCGGCGCGGTCAGCGCCAGCATGGGGTCGAGCGAGGGTGCAGGCGATTGCTTGCGCGTGATGGGGACGATATCGGCGCTCATTGCGCTGCGCGCCATGCTCTGCGCGGGCAAGCTTGGCAAGAAGCGAATTGCTGCTAGCCTTGCGCGCATGACCGACGGAACAAGCAAGCGGGGCGAGGCCGCGCCCCCGGCCCCGGCCCCGGCCCCGAACGAAGACCAGGTGCTGGCGGGTTTCCGCAAGAGCATCGACAATATCGATGCGGCGCTGGTGCATATGCTCGCCGAACGGTTCCGGATCACCCAGGCGGTGGGCGCCTACAAGGCGACCGCGACCCTGCCCCCCGCCGACCCGGCGCGCGAGACGGAGCAGATCGCGCGGCTGCGCCGGCTGGCCGAGGAATCCGATCTCGACCCCGAGTTCAGCGAGAAGTTCATCCGCTTCGTGATCGAAGAAGTGATCCGCCACCATGAGAAGGCGCGCGATGACGGGAAGGCGAAGCGGGGCTGACCGGCGCTGGTGCAATTGTGGCCCAAAAACAGCATTTCTGACCTCATTGCGACATAACATGGTGTTTTGGTGGCAATGCCCTTGAGTCCGCACCGGCGATTATCTAGACCGCTCGCGACGATTCATTCGAAGGGGAGTAAATTATGAAGTTTGGTAAAGTAGCCCTGGCCGCATCGGCCGTAAGTCTCGCGATCACCCCGGCTGCCTTCGCTGCCGAGCGCGTCAGCGCGCCCGTCACCGG